>JBCCBR010000107.1:0-9243 GCA_039033935.1 Verrucomicrobiota bacterium | reverse complement strand
TCGCGACGCCGTTGTCTCGGGCTTCGCCTTGGGGATTACTCCTTTCGGCGCCGATAGGCTACATGTTGAACACTCAATTGACATGTTGTTCACGTTTCAGAACAATAGAGAAGCCAGGCTTAGCCTGGCGCACCAAAGGCACGAAGATTTCCTTTGGGCTCTTGGCTAGTCTGTCGATTGCGGGATTTGATTCGGAGACCAGCGCTACTTCAAACCATGTCATCGGAAGAGGATTTAGCGATGCCCGATCTTCGGGATCTGGGTTCAGTTGGCGACTCTCTTGATTCCGGTTTTGAGAAGCTCTTCGCCAAAATTGATGAGCAAACCAAGCCGGTAGCCAGTCAGTTTTAAATACGTCAGGAGCTGTTTGGCGTGGACCGGAGCCAGTTTTTCAACTGACTTCAATTCCACGATGAACTTATTGTCGACAATCAGGTCAGCTCGAAATCCCATTTCAAATTGAGTCCCCTCAAATGAAACTGGTATTCCGACTTCGCGCTCCACTTGGTAGCCTCTCTCTTTAAGCTTTTTCTGAAGAATCACGGTGTAGACAGACTCAAGTAGCCCAGGGCCGAGACTTCGGTGGATATGGATTGCAGCATCGACAACATCACGAGCGATCGTTTCAAGATCGTCATCCATCATTCAATCCCGGGTAGGAAAAACCTTCGTGCCTTTGTGCCTTCGTGTGAGCCCCAAAGAGCCTCTGTGTGAGCAATTTACTTCGCCCTCACTTGGCTTTTTCCTTAGCCTTGCCCTTACCTTTCGGGGCTTTGCTTTTGCCTTTGGCGCCGCCTTTGGGCTTGGGGGGATTGACCATTTCGGCGCCTTCGGGGATCGGGGTGGCGTCGGGAGCGATCACTTCTGCCTTCGGCAGGCGCGTCAGCTCGATGTCTTTGATCTCGATCTTCATGGCGGGGCCGCGGTGGATCTGGAAGGCGAGTAATCCAGCAAGCTCCCGGTTCTTCTCATTGTGATCAATCACATCAGCGGTCTGGACTCCGTTGATGAAGTGCTGGAGGTGATTGCCCTTCGCAACGACCCGGTAGGTGTTGAATTCGCCGGTATCGAACTCAGGCTCAGCTGGCAATTCCCCAACGATGAAAGCTCGGCCTTCGCCATTGATCACAACCTTGCTGCCACGCTTGCAAAGGATGCCGCGCCCTTTTTCATCGTAGAGCATCCCATTGGCCCAGATCGCCGGATGCATGTCGCACTGGTAACCCCCGACCGCGAAGTCAGAGCCTTCGATCGCGACGGCACGGTATTGCACGCCAGAGTTGTTCCCATCGCTGGTGAGCTTGAGCTGGACCGACAACTCGAAGTCCTCGAGCGGGGCTCCATCCCAGATTAAGAATTGATTGTAGGGCAGAGGATTCGCTTCATCGGTGGTTCCGATAATGACGCCGTCGACCACCTCCCAGTTTTTGGGATCAAAGCTCCAGCCTTCGAGATTTTCGCCGTTGAAAACGACCTCGGCGTCAGAACTACCCGGCTCGCTGGCCGCCTCATTGCAACTAATCAAAAAGCCGCCGAGCAGGAGTGTGGTGATGAAGAGAGAGTATTTTTTCATGGCCGCCAGCATACCGGGCAGCGGAAGCCAGAGGCGAGGCCGGATTCGTGTCATTCTCGGTCATCTCTGTGCTGCTAGATGAGGCGTGGAGCCACAAAAAAAAGCCCGCCCCGCGACAAGGCGGGAGCGGGCATGAGATTTAGTAAAAAAGTGGGACGAATCAGCTACCAGGTAGCAGCACGTTGTCCGTCTCGGTATCGAGCCAGCCTCCGCTGGCCTTTCCCTCGTCATCGATCTCGCGCTCCTCGAAAACATTCTCGGTGCGTCCATCGCGTGTCTTTGCAGTTGCTCCGGCAGTCCTCGACGTGAGGATGAGTTCTTCAGCATGACCGCCGACGAACCCGATCACAGCACGCTTTGACTCCAGCCATGGGTGGTTGTCATTAAACTCACCTGGACGATCCATGTGCCCATCGGCTACCAAGGGGGAGTTGGTGTAGGAGGTGTTGGTCATAGAACTGACGAAAAGGTAGACATTCTCTTCAGCCTCAAGGTCAGCATCTTCAACCGGGGGGCGCTGCTTATCTGGATGCGGCGTAGGTTGCCAGAAGACAGACTCGACGTCGACATACTCCGGGATGAGGACGTTGAAAGCCTCTTCCGAAGTTGTGAACGACTCCTCTCTGTCATCGGAATCAGCCTCTGGATCGAAGTTTGGGAAAACCCCGTAGTTGTCACTCGCGAAGTTTTGGCAACCGAGCACGATCTGGCGGATGTTACTGCCAGACTTGCGGCGTTTTGCCGACTCCAGCGATTTGGTCACGGCCGGTGTCGCGATACCGGCGAGAAGGCCGATAATCGCAATCACGACCAGCAGCTCGATGAGCGTAAACGCCCCGACTTTTTTGGTGGTGTATTGATTGTAGTTCATACTTTTATTTCCCCGTCTATAAATATCGGCGGCCCCATTCCAGGGATCAAACCGGGTCGCCTTTTTGGTGTATTGAAATGGCAGATCTGCCACCCCACATCACAACCGTCTCAAAATCAGGCAGCTGTGGCAAGACAATTGCATCGTAAATAGTTTGGTCTCACTTTTCCAAAGCCTATGATTCCTATCCCGATCGAAGACCTTTTCGAAGACATCATCGCCAAGTCGATGCGGGGACGCCACATCTCCGAGGGCGAACTCGCGGCCACGACCGGCGTAGAGCGGGATGTCCTCGCCCGCCTCTGCCGCGGCGAATTCTGCGACGAGTCAGCTCTCTGTAAAGTCGCCAAGGCGCTTTCACTCGACCCTGACGCACTGACCACGTCGGCTTCGCGGTCGTGGACCCCGCGACCGGTCAGTCTCGATGGTTTGTTCCTCACCAACACCACTTATCGCGACATGCGAGTCAATGCCTTCCTGGTCTGGGATCCGAAGACCTGCGAGGCCGCGGTCTTTGATACGGGGACTTCTGCGGATGGTCTGATCGAAAAGGCAACCCAGGAATCGCTCACCATAGGCCAGATATTCCTGACCCACACCCACAATGATCACATTGCCGATCTCGATCGGCTCCGCGCCGCAGCTCCCGAGGCGTCGCTCTACGCCAATGTCGAAGAGCCGTGGCCGGGAGCAGACACCTTTTCGGCGGGGACTCGCTTTTCAATTGGCGAGCTGCAGGTCGAGACCTTCCTCACCAGTGGCCACTCTGTCGGTGGGACGACCTATTTTATCAGCGGACTCGATCGCCCGGTTGCGGTTGTCGGAGACGCCATGTTCGCCGGATCGATGGGCGGAGGGATCATTTCGTTCGAAGACGCCTGGACCAATAATCGGGATAAAATCCTGACACTGCCCGAAGACACTGTGCTCTGTCCAGGACACGGCCCTCTCACCAGTGTTGGCGAGGAAAAACGTCGCAATCCATTTTTCGCAGGGCTCTACCGATGAGTCAGCCGTCTTTTATCCTCGCCTCTGGATCGCCTCGGCGTCGCGATTTGCTGTCAGAGGCAGGTTTTTCTTTCGAGGTGGTCGCGCCCGACGTGGAGGAGTGCGAAGACCTCGCTGTCCCAATTCGGGAGCTGACCTCGATGAACGCCGCGCTCAAGGCTGACGAGGTCGCCGATCGGTTTCCCGAGGCCGTCGTGCTTGGGGCCGACACGCTTGTGCTCCTCGGTGAGAAGGTCTTCAGCAAACCAACCGATCGCGCCGAAGCCGCTGCGATGCTGGCTGAGCTGAATGGGCGCACCCATCACGTCTACACCGCCGTCGCGATTCGGTATCACGCGGGTGACAAGGTCAGCGACTTCTCAGTCACTACCGAGGTCACCTTCAAAATTCTGAATGAAGCAGAGCAGGCAGCCTATCACGCTCAGATCGATCCGATGGACAAAGCGGGCGCCTACGCGGCTCAGGATCATGGCGAACTCATCATCGACCAGATCCGGGGCTCGATGAGCAATGTCATCGGCCTGCCGATGGACGAAGTCACCGAAGAGCTGCGCGAGAGCTTTGGGGTCAGTCCGACCACTCGATGAATAGGGTCGCTTCGCTGCGGCGAAAGTGGTGACCACCGGGGAGATTGACCTTGGCAGGATTTTCTCGGCTCAGGGCGACTGTGAGGCAGTCGCTGACCAGTCGCATCGAGACATCTCCGATTCCCTGCTCCCTGAGCCACTCGCGCAGGAATCGCCACTGCAGATTTTCGGGCAGGTTGCGGAGCCGATTGACCGGTAAACGAGCTGGGACCGACAGATCGACCAAATTTTCCATCGCACAGCTTTCATCAAGTCGACAAAGACGGGACGCCCGCAGCACGGCTTCGTCGACGTCGCGATCAAAGATCTTGCGTGCCATTGGGAGCAGCTCGTGGCGAACCCGGTTTCTCGTCGCGTCGAGCTCGGCGTTGGAGCTGTCTTCCCGGAAAGCGACGTCGTGCTGCTTGGCAAATTCTCTTAGCTTCCGACGTGGAATCGCGAGGAACGGACGGATCAGGGTGAGAGCTTTCCCGTTGATGACAAAATTTCGAATCGCATCCATCCCGCCGAGGCCACGCGACCCGGCACCGCGGAACAGATTCATCAGAACTGTCTCGACCTGATCGTCAGCATGGTGGGCGAGGATCACGCCTTTCGATTTGGTCTGATTCATTTCGTCAGCCCACGCCATTCGGCGAAGATTCCGAGCAGCTGTTTCGATCGACTGTTTTGTGGCATCAGCATACTCCTGCGTGTCGGTTTCGCAGACGGCACCTTCGAGGTCGAGAGCCTGCATCGTGCGGCTGACCAGCTCTGCATCTGCTTCAGACTCCTCACCCCGGAGCTGATGATTTATGTGGAAAACGCTGAGCGACGAATAGCCAAGTTCCACCAACACCCGCAGCAATACCATCGAGTCGCAACCTCCGGACACGGACACGGTGTAGCAGCTGTCCCGATCGAGGCACTCCTCCAGCGCTGGCTCGAAAACTGATTTCCACTTTTGAGAAAGTCCCATGGCGATTAGACCCACTCCGGTAATGCGGTCTCCGCAAGTGAAATCGAGAGGCCAAACCCTTGCTTGCATTCGCGCTTTTCGAGCGCTCATTCCCCGCCATGTCGTCTCCGACACTTACCTCCGATCGCATTCGCAACATCGCCATCATCGCACACGTCGATCATGGCAAGACCACTCTCGTGGACCAGATGCTGCGCCAGGCTGGTTCCTTTCGCGAAAATCAGCAAGTCGAAGAGCGAGCGATGGACTCGATGGATCAGGAGCGCGAGCGCGGCATCACGATCAAAGCGAAGAACACCTCAGTGCGGTGGAACGACTTCGCGATCAACATCGTCGACACCCCCGGTCACGCCGATTTCGGAGGGGAAGTCGAGCGCGTCATGAAGATGGTTGATGGGGTCATGCTCGTGGTCGATGCCTACGAGGGACCTCAGGCGCAGACCCGCTTTGTCCTCAAAAAAGCGCTCGCCGCTGGGCTCGCCCCGATCGTCTTCGTCAACAAAGTCGACCGACCCAACGCCCGCCCCGTCGAGGTGCACGACGCGGTGCTCGAGCTTTTCCTCGACCTCGACGCCGACGAAGAGCAATTCAATGCGCCGTTCCTCTACGGCTCTGCCAAAGACGGTTATGCCTCGACCGATCCCGAGGCCCGCGCCGGCGATCTGCTTCCTCTCTTCGAGACCGTCACCGCGACGATTCCCGCTCCGGCAGTCGAAAAGGAAGCCCCCTTTCGCATGCTCGTGTCCAACATCGATTGGTCCGACTACGTCGGGCGAATCGCGATCGGCAAAATTCTGAGCGGCTCGATCAGCCTCGGCGATCCTGCCTTTCGCCTCACCGAAGAAGCTGAAAAACCAGAGCGCGGGAAAATCTCCAAGGTCTTTGAATACAACGCCCTCTCCACCACCGAAGCTGAGGAAGGAATTGCCGGAAATATTGTTGGCTTGTCAGGATTCGAAGAAGTCGACATCGGCGACACCCTGACCGGTGATCCAGAAGTCGAGGCGATCCCCTTTGTCGAGATCGACCCGCCCACGGTGATGATGTCCTTTTCGGTCAACGACGGCCCTTTCGCCGGCCTCGACGGCAGCCGGGTGACCTCACGCGAGATCCACGATCGACTCTTCCGCGAGGCCCGCACCAATGTTTCGATCACGGTCGAGGACACTGAGAACGCGGGTGAGTTTCGGATCTGCGCACGCGGCGCGATGCAGATTGCGGTTATTGCCGAATCGATGCGACGCGAAGGCTACGAAATTCTCGTGAGCCGGCCCACTGTCATCAAGCGTGAGATCGACGGACGTCTCCACGAGCCTTTCGAGACGCTCTACCTTGAGGTGCCCGACGAGGCGCTCGGCGGATGCCTCCAGTCTCTCGCCACGCGCAAAGGGGTGACCGAGGCGATGTCGACCCGCAACGGGCGCACCAGCGTCGAGATCACGATTCCGACTCGCGGGTTGATCGGCTTTGAATTCGAGCTGCTCAATCTCACCAGTGGCGAGGGCATCATGTCGCACTTGTTTAAGGAATACCGACCCGACAGCGGCGACATCCGCACCCGCCACACCGGGACACTCGTCTCGATGGAGAAAGGCGAGACCATGACCTACTCACTCCGCAGCATCGAGACGCGCGGCAAGCTCTTCGTCGGTCCTGCCGAAAACGTCTACGAGGGCATGATCGTCGGGGAAAACCCGCGGGCCGATGATCTTCCGGTCAACCCGACCAAGGCGAAAAACCTCACCAATCACCGTGCCGCCGGGAGCGACAAAAACGACGCTTTGACCCCGCCGATCAAGTTCAGTCTTGAGCGAGCGATCGAATACATCGCCCCCGATGAGCTGGTCGAAGTCACCCCCGAGACGATTCGTCTGCGCAAGCGAATCCTCGACAGCAATGAACGGAAGCGGGCGGTGAAGCGAGGCGAGTGATCCGCAGATTTCGCGGATTTTCGCAGATTGTGGATTTTTGCGAACTGCGTTCGTGTCTCTTATGGGATTGCGGATCGCCGGAAGATTTTGCATCTTCCGCTACAAGCTTTCGTGGCGGAACTTGGGAAACGTTCCGACGTTTGCTGAAATGATTTCCGAACTCACTATCCTTGCGCCATTCCTCCTAGGGAGCGATCAGCTCGACTTCGGGGAAATAGGTCTGGTAGCGAGCGACGTCTCGGGTCAGGAGTGGCACTTCCAGCGCGGCGGCATGGGCGCCGATGAAGAAATCGGGGAGCGGAGATGATTTGGTGCCGCCTCGTTTGCGGTATTTGAGAAATGCCTGCGCCGCCAGAAAGAGAGCCTGCTTTGGAATCTCAAAGTAGTCGAGCTCAAAGGGCTCCAGAATCGCATCAAGTGCTTCAACGCTTTCTGCCCGACAGGAAAGCTCGGCATAGATCACGGGATTGATCACCAGGTCTCCGTAATTCGCAGCGATTCTAGCGAGAGCCCATTCCTCCCACAAAGGGTCAGCGTGGATCACATCGGAGATAACATTTGTGTCAATCAAGACAGCCATTGCCTAGTCCTCACCGCGAGTTGCCCGCATCAAGTCATCCGTTGTCCCGCGATTTTTCCAACGTCCACGAATACCCGCTAGTTTTTCCCTCACTTCTTCGACCGAGGCCGGTTCGGCATTGCTCTCTCCCTCTTCCAAGGCCCGCGCCAGGATTTCACGGGCTTCCGCCTCCATTGAGCGCTGGTGATGCGCCGCCTGGATGCGCAGCTTTCGTTTCACCTCTTCATCAAGATTCCGAATCGTCAGAGTCGTGCTCATGACAAGAATCTGTCATTGATAGCAATGCTGTCAATGCATGCAAATGCCGATCGGCAGGAAGGTCATCCTGTCCGCTTTCGACCGCGGTTTGGCTGCAGGCCAGAGACCTGCGCTCCGGATATGAGAAACAGCGCGGTGAGGGTCACTACCTTGAGCACTTCAAGGATCCCGTAGCTGACATGATGAAATGACTTCGCGATCGACTCGCCTTCCAGGATCGTGGCGGCTCGCGCGTCGAGCACCGGTAGGAGCCAGCCCGACTGCACGCCCATCGTGATCACGAGCCAGGCGAAGAGCACCCAGTAAACCTGTCCCAGTTCCCGTCGCCGCCACAGACTCGTGACCGTCACCACCGCGAGCAGGACCAGCTCTGCTGTATTCAGAGCCCCAAAGACGAGCCGCCCGATCCCCAACCCCAGCTCGGTGGTGATCCCAGGCGCTTGGAACTTGAGCGGCGCTTCGATGAACGAAATCGCGACGACCATCCCAATCCAGGTGCCGAGGGCGAGGAGGCGGTAGGGATGTGGGTTTGGTCGAGGCATGAAAGCGACTGGGGATTGTTTTGGTTGATGGGGAGGGGAACTGGTTCCGTTAAAGTCCGCAGATTTCGCGGATTTTCGCCGATTCACGGAGCTACGGGGACTTTGCTATGGCAAACCGTGGCTTGGCGCTCTTCGTATTCAATGGCAAGTCTCAGCATGGCAACGTTCCCCCGCTTTCTCTCGGTCATCATCGCCACCATCATCGTGTTTCAATCGGTGATCGTGGCGCCGGCGATTAATGTCGCCCTCGAGGTCGAGCCCGCTGCGATCATGCTGCGCTTCATCTGGCCGATCTTCTTCGCGTTGATTGGAATCCTCGGGCTTGTCGGTGTGGTGACCGCGCGGAAGCAGAAAATGGGGCTGATTGTGAATGCTGCCACGGTGGTGGGAATGGTGGTCTGTTATGTGTTGGTTCCGATTATCAATGAGGCGAAGGACAGTGACCACATGAGGCTCTGGAGCGCGCTGCATATGGTGACGGTCGGCTTGACCTTTGGTTTGCTGGTTTTGCACTTGGTTTATGTGTTTCGATGGGGTCGGCCAGAGAAAGTAGGAGCCGAAGACAAAAACCACGACTACGAACTTTGATTTCTCAACGCGGAGCGTGGACAGCTTGCCGCTTCAGTTCACGCCTGAGCAAGTTCGCTCGCTGGCTTCACCTCGCGGACCAGTTCCTCCGCCCGGTCTTTCAGTGCGCGAAAGTCGCATTCTACCTGCAAACCGTGCCAGAACTCCTGCGACTGATCAAAGAACGCTCCAAACCGAATCGACATCTGCGGGGTGATCGATCGTTTTCCATGGACGATCTCATTAATCGCTCTTGGAGCCACCCCAATCGCTCGCGCCATTGCATTCTGCGAAATACCCATCGGTTCAAGGTACTCCTCGAGCAGGATCTCGCCGGGGGTGACTGGAGGATTCATGTTCGTAACGTA
>JBCCBR010000106.1:0-9253 GCA_039033935.1 Verrucomicrobiota bacterium | reverse complement strand
TTCGGACGAAAATCAAACCGCTTCGCTGCTTCGAGGACGCGCCGCTCGGTCTCGGGCGAGATCCGACCGTCCCGGGCCCGATTGTTGAGGCACAAGGACACCGCGGCCGGCGACACGCCGAGAAACTCAGCGAGGCCTTTGATGGTGGTGGGCGGTGTCGGTGGCATAGGGAGATCGGGCCAAATGCCCTTCAGACAGATTCAAGAGGGTTAAGTCCACCACTTAGTAGGGTTAGGTCGCCGATCCAATAGGGTTAGGTCAGCAATTCAATAGGGTTGAGTGGAGCATACAACAGGGTCTACTCCGAGTCCTCTGCCATGGGCGTCATTTCTTTGCCTCTTTCCGCTTTCATTCTCGCACGGAAATCGGAGGTCGGAATCTTCCAGCTTACGAGGATCCCGAGCCCATCGCTCATCGCGCGGCCATCCGGGCCCTTGGTGGAAAAAGGGATCAGATTCAGAAGGGCACCGAGCAGGGCCGCAACTGAGAAGGCCTGGATCGCAATGAGCCAGATTTCCTCGGTCCGGGAGAGCATGGCTTCGGGCCCAAGCAGAGATACGAGAAGGCCGACCAGAAGCAGCTCGGATCCGGGACCAGCGGCATAGATCAGAGACTGCTTGCCCTGCGGCCAGCGGAGGTCACCGACGATTGGGACCATGTAGCCCGAAAGCGGGATGGTGCGGAAGTCAGTCCGCATTCCGAAGATTCGGCAACTCGCACGGAGCTTGCCCGCGCCGATGCAGACATGGTCCACGCCCCAACCGAGCCACCTCGCCATCGCCGCATGAGCAAATTCGTGGATGAAGAGCAGCAAGACCCATGAGATGAGAAAGAATGGAAGGCTCCACTTCGCCGGAGAAAAATCCTGGAGGAGATCGGCGATCAGCAGCAGGCAAAAGAAGAAGCTTAAAATGATGAGAATGCCCCACTCGTTTTTTGAGCGGGGTGGCTTGTCAGGAGGTTCATCCATGCTGGCTTGGGAATCGGAAAAGGCGGGAAATCGTCGCAGCGACCGGTTGACGTCCCGGGTGAGGCTCGCCAATCTGGAACGGTCCTCTTTTCATGAATATTCTTCAAGCGGGTTCCACCAAGCAGGCGACACAGCAAGAGCGCTACGAAAAAACCCGCACGCTGGTGCGCGACGATTCTGCCGCCGCGTCAATCGAGTTGGCCGGTGATGTTGCGCAGCTCGTCAGAGAACGTCAGGCTGAAAATCGGAATCTTGTCCTCGGACTCGCGACGGGCTCGACTCCGGTGCCTTTCTATCGGGAGCTGATCCGTCTCCATCGCGATGAGGGACTCAGCTTCAAAAACGTGATCACCTTTAATCTCGACGAATACTACGGGCTGCTTCCAGATCATCCGGAGAGTTACTACCGCTTCATGCACGATCAGCTCTTCGATCAGATCGATATCCCTCGAGAGCAGATTCACATACCCGATGGGACCGTGCCGCTCGATGAAGTCTACGACTGGTGCCACCGGTATGAGGAAGCGATCCGCGAAGCGGGTGGGCTCGACCTGCAGATTCTCGGGATCGGGCGGACCGGTCACATCGGTTTCAATGAGCCGGGATCTGCGGAAGACTCGCGCACTCGCATGATCACGCTCGATCGAGTCACTCGCCAGGATGCCGCCCCCGACTTTCTCGGCCAGGCAAATGTCCCCCGGTCGGCGATCACGATGGGGGTGGGCACGATCCTGGACGCGGCTTCGTTGGTTCTAATGGCGTGGGGAAGCAACAAAGCGGAAATCGTTCGTGAGGCGGTCGAGGGAGCGGTCACAGATCAGGTCTCGGCCAGCTTCCTTCAGCTGCATGAAAACGCGACGTTCCTGGTCGACGCGGCGGCAGCAGCGCGGTTGACGCGTTTTCAGCACCCCTGGCTGGTCGGATCGGTCGAGTGGGATGGGGCGATGAAGAAGCGCGCCGTATCGTGGCTTTCGAGCAAGCTTGAAAAGCCAATTTTGAAGCTGGTCGACGAAGACTACAACGAAGCTGGCGTCGGCGAACTGCTCGCCTCGACCGAGCGCGATAGTTACGAGATCAACATCGAGGTGTTTAATCAGGTCCAGCTCACGATTACCGGCTGGCCTGGTGGGAAACCCAATGCCGATGACTCGAATCGACCGGAGCGGGCAACGCCATTTCCGAAAAAAGCCCTTATCTTAAGTCCCGAGCCAGCCGACGTGTTTATCGGAATGGGTGGCACGGTCGCCCGCCTGATTCAGCAGGAGCATGAGGTCAGACTGGTTTTTCAGACTTCGGGAAACCTCCGCGTCGCCGATGTCGCGGCTCAGAACTTTGCCAGTGTCCTGCTGGAAATGGCGGAGGGAAGCGAAGGCCAGAACTGGCAGAGCCAGCGTGAGTATGGGGATTCGATAATCGAGGCACTGGAGGAGAAAGGGGAATTTGGGATTGATCCCAAGTTGGTTCGTTTGCTGAAGGGGTTCATCCTCAGAGGCGAAGCGCGCGATGCGGGGCGCGCCTGCAAAGTGAATGACGACCACATGCAGTTTCTCGATTTGCCGTTTTACGAATCGGGTCGCTACCGACGCTTTCATCTGGGCGATGCGGATGTCGATGCCGTTGGTCGACTGCTCGACCTGAAGAATCCGGACGTGATTTTCGCAACTGGCGATGCTGCCGATCCCAGCTCGGTGCAGGCATTGAGCTACCGCGCAGTTGCCTCTGCGGTAGCTCAGCGACGCGAAGCAGGGAAGCTGACAGACACTACCGTATGGCTCTACCGAGGACGCGACCAGCCTCTCGAAACGCACGAGATCGATATGGCGGTGCCGATGAGCCCGGATCAATTGGCTGAGAAACGCGAGGCGATTCGCAAGTTCAACTCGACGAGCGATGATGAGTTGAGTGCGACTGATCGGAATCAAGGGATCGCGTCGGACTACGATGCCCTCGGCATGGCGGAGTATGAGTCGATCGAGGCTTTTCGGAGGGGCTGAATTTCAAAGATGAAATCCATGAAAAGACGATCACTGATCCGGGGGCTCGGTTTGGCGGCGCTCGGAGCTGGCGTTTCTAAATCCATCGCCCAAAGTGATGCGATGCTGATGCCGGGAGAGGGAGAGACTCACGCCTGCACCTGGATGGGTTTCGGGGTCGATCCGCGAATATGGGGACGCCAGTTATTACCGGGGGTGGAGCAGGCAATTGCTGATATCGCCAATGCCATCTCGGAGTTCGAGCCCGTGCGGATGCTGGTCGAGCCGGCGTCTGCGAGGGAGGCGTCGCGACTCCTTTCGGAGAAGGTTGAGCAGATCCCGCTCCGGCTCGACGATATCTGGCTGAGAGACACCGGGCCAGTTTTCTCGCGCCGAGGCAATGAGCTGGTGGCGATTGATTTCAACTTCAACGGTTGGGGTGGTAAGCAGCAGCACCGACACGATTCCAAAGTCGCTGCTCGTGTCGCCGAATTGGCCGGCGTCGAGCGACTTGTCTCCCGTCTTTGTCTCGAGGGCGGCGGGCTCGAAGTGGATGGAGAAGGGGCTGCCGTCCTCACCGAAAGCTGCATCCTGATTTCGAATCGCAATCCAGGTGTCAGCCGGAATGAGGCCGAAGAGGAGCTGAGCAGGCTACTTGGAATTGAGCATTTCGTTTGGTTGCCGGGCGTTGCCGGAACCGACATCACCGACGGGCACGTCGATTTCTACGCGCGTTTTGGCGATCGAGGTGATTTCCTGGTGGGGCTTGAGCAAGACGCTACGCTTCCGGATTTTAAGCTGACTCGTCGGCACTTGTCTTTGATCAATGAGATCGGGCCAATCCAGAGTCGAGCGCGTGCCGTGAATCTGTTGAAGAGTCCGCTGGCAGTGCGTCCGGGATTCGACTCGCCGGATTTCGCGGCTGGATATGTCGGGTTTTACGTCTGCAACGGAGCGGTGATTGCGCCGGAATTCGGAGATGAAAAAGCGGACGAGGAGGCTCACGAGATGATCGCTGCGACCCATCCTGATCGGGAGCTGGTTGCTCTCAACATTGATGCCCTCGCCGCCGGGGGAGGCAGTATCCATTGCGTGACCCAACAGCAGCCGAGTGTGTAGACCCTATAAGTCAGCCTCTGACTTACGTGGCGGCGGTCCATTTCGATTGCCACCGCCAGTGGTGCTCGAAAGGTAGAGAACCGATCTGGTTCAGGACACTGGATCGACCAAATAGGTCTGGACCTGGCCTTTGCCTTTTAACTCGATCAGCCCTCGATCTTCGACCTGAATTTCCGAGGGCAACAGTTCGCGTGTCGCAGCCGACAGTTGGATTTTGCCAGCGACACCGGAGGCTTCCAGTCGAGCGGCGGTATTGACGACGTCACCCCAGACATCGTAGGAAAATTTTCGTTTCCCAATCACCCCTGCGACGAGCTCGCCGGTATGGACCCCGACCCGCAGTTGCCAATTCGGAAAATCGGAGTCATGAGCGAGCCGATGGAGGGTCTCGATCATTTGCGAAGCGGCCCGGATAACAGTGTCGGTCTGATTGCCGTGCTCTGGATTGAGCCCCCCGCAAACCATGTAGGCATCTCCGATGGTTTTGATTTTTTCGAGATCAAGCTGATGGCAGATGTCATCGAACTCAGTGAAAATGAGGTTGAGCCATTCGACCAACTGATTTGCCGGAGTGTCCGCCGCGATCGGGGTGAAGCCGACGATGTCGGCGAAGAGGACCGTCACCGTGGGGTGGCGATCCGCGATGGTGCGCTCTTCGTTTTTGAGCCGGTCTGCGATGTTGGGAGGGAGGATATTGAGTAGCAGCGCCTCGGAGCGGTTGCGCTCGGATTCGATTTTGCGTTCGTGATTGCGGCCGACCGCACGGGCTGCGATTGATGCGGGAATCGCGAGCAGGAGGCCGACCACGATAGAGCCAGAGATCAGGAGGCTCCTGAGACGATCTAATTCTTCGTAAACGCGTCCGGTGTTTTCATGGGTGGTCACGGTCCACCTGGTGTTCGGGATGGACTCCATGTGGACGATTTCCTCATGACCCTCTGGGTAGGAGAGAAAGCCCGTCCCGACCAGTCCTGTCGGGATGATCACTTCCCACGGCGAACGCTCGACTTCGGCAGCGCGGGCGGTTTGCGCGAATTCCGCTTTTTTTGAGGAGATCCCCATGCCGAGAGCCATGTCCATGGGATGGCAGACAAAGGTGGTCGAATCCTGATCCACGACGCAGGAGTAGCCACGCTCGACTTCAGCTCCTTTGAGATAGGCCTGCAGCTCAGTGGCGATAGCTGCTTGTTCCAGCCCCTGGTCGAGGCGAAAGCTGGCGAATTGGGCGAGTTGCCGGGCGCGTCGGGCGTTTTCCTCGGCTTGGAGCTGCAGATAGAAGGACTCTCCCCGATGGATGAGCCAGGGGACGACAATCAAGCCGACCACGGCGGTAGACGCGGCAACGGCAAGAAAAGTGAAAGCAACAAGAGTAGTCTGGCGCATTGGCTCAGGCCTGTGACGTGAGTGCGATGCTGATCCTGACAAAGTTGAGCAGACGAGTCACGGTCGAATTGAGTCTGACTGGATAGTCGAGGTCGGCAAGAAATCGGATATCCGGCCTGAAGATTTCTGCATCTCCTATTGGTGGTCCGAAATTTTGTATCATTCCGCTACGGCGTTTCGGCCAAAGCCGGTAGCAGAATTTGCGAAAAATTCTGACGCGGAGACTCCGGATGGAAGCTCCGCAACATTCGGACGGAACATTTAGCATGTTCCTCTACGCAGCATTGGCAAGCTCCTCAAAAGCTAATCTGCGTCCATCTGCGAAATCTGCGGATAGATCCACCTATTCCTGCGCCCTTCCAAAGCAGGTCGACCGGTCTTAAGATTTTGCATCTTCAGCTACAACGCCCTGCATGAATCCGGGAAAGGTAGGGTCGATCCGTCCCGGTCGACCTTGGTTGGTTTGCAGCGCTGGTTGCCGAATTGGCTTACGGTGCGGCAGCATGAATCGTCCGCGCAAACCCAAACGAACCTGCGTGGAGTCAGTTCCCGACCGTGTCCCCTTACCAGACCTCAGGCATCGAATTCGTCACCGCTCACTCAGCTCGCTACTCCGGCTTTACCGCAGCAAGCCTTGTATTTTTTCCCACTCCCGCAGGGGCAGGGATCGTTCCTGCCGACTTTGGGGGCGTCCCGCTTGACCGTTTTGGGTATCTGGATTTGCTGCCTCCCCTGAGGGGCGGCCGAAGTCGAAATGGCCCCTCCATCGCCACCCGCTGCCATTTCTGAGAGCACGTCGGGCCGGCTCGTCTGGATACCGCGGAGGAGGCGATTGTAATCATCCGGGCGGGTCGTGGCGCGGAAAAGATTGCCGAGCACCTCCTGCTTGATCCGATCCATCAAACCAACAAACAACTGATAAGCTGAGTGCTTGTATTCGATGAGCGGATCTTTTTGCGCATGGCGATAGTTGCCGATCGAATCACGCAGGTTGTCCATCTCATAGAGGTGCTCCTGCCACAACTGATCGATGCTGTGGAGGATGATAAACCGCTCCAAACCCTCGGCACGTTCCGGTTCTTCGAATTGGGTTTTGACTTCGTAGGCTGATTTAACTTGGCCAATCACGAAGTCGACGACCTCGTCGTCAGAGCGACTGTCGAGTTTGAGGTCGTCTCCTTTCAAACCCAGTGGGAACTGGGTATTGACCGCTTCAACAGTTGATTCGGGATCGAGCCGTCCGGTATCCATATCGATGCACTGCTCGAAAACGCTGGGGACGGTCTCGTCGATGATCTCGAGGATGAGGGCATGGGGGTCCTCGGTCTGCAGCACTTCGTTGCGGTAGCCGTAAACGACCCCGCGCTGACTATTCATCACGTTGTCATATTCGAGGATGTGTTTCCGCGAGAGGTAGTCGCGCTGTTCGACTTTTTTCTGGGCGTTTTCGACTGACTTGTTGAGCCAGGGGTGCTCAAGCTCCTGACCCTCTTCGAGGCCGAAACGCTCCATCATTTTGGTCATCCGTTCGGCCGCACCGAACTGCATCATGAGGTCATCCTCGAAGGACACGTAGAAGACCGATTCACCAGGATCGCCCTGGCGCGCGCAACGTCCTCGCAGCTGACGGTCGACTCGGCGGCTGCGGTGGCGCTCGGTTCCGACCACAAAGAGGCCCCCCTTGTCGTGGACGCTTTCGCCAAGTTTGATGTCGGTGCCTCGACCAGCCATGTTGGTCGCGACGGTGACCGACCCGGCCTGACCTGCCCGGGCGACGATCTCCGCTTCCTGGAGGTGGAACTTGGCGTTGAGGACCGAGTGGGGGACTTTGGCCCGCTTCAGCAAGCGGGCGAGCACCTCGGAAGATTCGACGCTCGCGGTTCCGAGCAGCACCGGCTGCCCCGCAGCGTGCCGCTCAGCGACAAGATCGATCACGGCTTTGAACTTCTCCCGCTGGGTTTTGAAAATCTTGTCGTTGGCGTCGATCCGTTGGACGGGACGGTTCGTCGGAACGACGAGCACATCGAGCTTGTAGATGTCGTGAAATTCGGCCGCTTCGGTTTCGGCGGTGCCAGTCATCCCGCCGAGTTTTTGATACAGTCGGAAGTAGTTCTGAATCGTGATGGTCGCGTAGGTCTGCGTCTCGCCTTCGATGGTGACGTTCTCTTTCGCCTCAACCGCCTGATGCAGACCGTCGGACCAGCGACGACCCGACATCTTGCGCCCGGTATTTTCGTCGACGATGTGAACGCGGTTTTCTTCGACGACGTAGTGAACGTCTTTCTCGTACAGGGTGAAGGCTTTGAGGAGCTGCGAGATCGTGTGCATCTTCAGCGCCTGGGTAGTTAGCGACTGCTGCAGCTCTTGTTTTTTCTCGGCCTGAGCAGTTTCTGAGAGGGACTCATCGCCGTCGATCTGAGAGAAAGCTTCGCTCAAATCGGGCAGGACGAAGGAGGTTGGGTCACCCGGGCTGAGGAACTCGCGGCCTTTGTCGGTCAGCTCTGCCTCGTGCTGTTTGGTGTCGACCGTGAAAAAGAGCTCCTCTTTCATTTCGAAGAGGGCGGTCTTTTGAGGGTCGCGATAGAACTCAAGCTCGGTCTTTTCAATCGCTCGCCTGATTTCCGGATTCTCCATCGCCCGAAGCAGGGCGCGGTTGCGAGCCTGGCCGACCTTCACCTTGTAGAACAGCGAACCTGCCTCAGCGACGTCGCCACTCTCATAAGCTTTGTTTGCCTGCGTCGCGATTTCCGTACAAAGCTGGGTCTGCTTGCGGTAGAGCTGCTTGATCGGGGTGACAAATTCCTCGTAGCGATCCTCTTGCCGGACGGTGACCGGGCCGGAGATGATCAGGGGTGTCCGAGCTTCATCGACGAGGACCGAGTCGACCTCATCAATCAAGGCGTAGTAGTGATTTCGCTGCACCTGATCGGCCGCGTTCTGGGCCATGCCATTGTCCCGCAGGTAATCAAAGCCGAACTCGCTCGCCGTGCCGTAGGTGATGTCGCGCTCATACATCTCCTGGCGAGGGGCTCCGCGGAGATCGTTTTGGATGCAGCCGACGGTGAGACCGAGGTATTCAAAAAGGTAGCCCATCCACTCCGAGTCACGGCGGGCGAGGTAGTCGTTCACCGTGATGACATGGACGCCCATCCCGGTGAGAGCGTTGAGAAAGACTGGCAGAGTCGCGACGAGGGTTTTGCCCTCTCCTGTCGCCATCTCAGCAATCATGCCACGGTGAAGGCCGATGCCGCCGATCAGCTGCACATCGAAGTGGACCATTTCCCATTTTACGGGGTGGTCGCAGACGTTCCATTCCTGGCCACAAAGGCGGCGGGCGGCGTTTTTAACGACGGCGTAAGCTTCCGGGAGGATCTCATCGAGGTAGTCGGCCCTTGCTTTCGCAAACTCCTCTTTGAGATCAGCAAACAGTCTCTGGCCTTCGATGATCTGCTCGATCGCTGCGTCGTTATCGAGGGCTGATACCTCGCTCGGGCTGATGAATCTGGCGGCTTCTCGATACTCTTCGGCAAGCTTCTCGAATCGCTCGGCCCAGCCTGTCAAAGTCTCGATATTGGCATCTCGCTCGCGGGTCCGAAGGATGCGCTCGCTGAAGGTTTCAGCGCGAACCGAATACCGGTCGAGATGCTGTTTCCAGGCTGCGGTCTTTTCTTTAAGAACCGACTCGGGCTCTTGCTGGAGAGCTTCCTCAAACTCGTTGATCTGTTTGACGATCGGAGCGAGACCACGGATGACCCGTTGGTTTTTGCTGCCGACGATGAGTTTGAGAAGCCACTTGACCATGATTTTG
>JBCCBR010000105.1:0-9262 GCA_039033935.1 Verrucomicrobiota bacterium | reverse complement strand
GGCCGCGGCGAGGGCTCCGTTCGCCGTTTCAATCGCAGCGAGAGCTTTCGCTTTCTGTTCTGAAGAAATCTCACTGTGGGCGGTGATGGTCTCGAGAAGAACTTCGGAGAGCTGATGGACCGCCCCTGATTGTTGATCGATCTGCTGTTGAGCGATGTCGAGGTCGCGGACGGCCTTAAGAAGCCGTTGCTCGAGGCTGTTCTCGTCTCGAGTCAGCAGGTCCACCCCGAAAGCTTGCAGCTGCAGCTGTGTTTCTCGATTGGCGAGGAGCTGCTCCTCACTGACACGCACTGCTTCAGCGAGACTCTTGGCCAACTCCTTGCGCTGCGCCTCCGAGCGGAGGGCTTCGAGTCGGAGGCGTTCATTCTCTTGACGCGCAAGACTGAGGGCGACTCGCAGTTCCTTCTCCGAAGTTGACTCCTGCGCTTTAAGCGAAGTGCAAAACCCAGCGATCGTCGCCAAGAGGGCGACTAGAGCAAGAGCTGAAAAGCTGGGACGAGAAAGCTGCATTGAAAGTTGAGACTGCCAGTCGGTAAGTGCCTAAGCTTTGATCTTGGGATTGTGACCGCTGTGACCGCCGAATTTACGGGTTGGAGAAAATTCCCCGAGTTTGTGACCGACCATATTCTCCGTCACGAAGACAGAGGTGAACTCTTTCCCGTTGTGGACAAGGAAGGTGTGTCCCACAAAATCGGGAGTGATCATGGAGCGGCGTGACCAGGTCTTGATCGGGCGCTTTTGTCCCGACTCATTCATCGTGTCGATTTTCACGAGTAGCTTCTGATCGACGAACGGGCCTTTTTTGAGAGAGCGAGCCATAGTTTTCGGTGCTGAAAGGATTGGTTGGAAAAGAGATTAGCGGCGCTTCTTGGTCTTGCGACGCTCCACGATGAAAGAGTCGGAGCCCTTGTATTTCTGACGAGTTTTCTGACCTTTAACATGGCCCCAAGGTGACTTGAGGTGCTGACGGCCACCGCCTGATTTTGACTTGCCCTCACCACCACCATTTGGGTGATCGACCGGGTTCATGCACATGCCACGAACAGTGGGGCGAATTCCGAGCCAGCGGGTCCGGCCGGCCTTTGCACTGACCACATTCATGTGCTCAGAGTTACCGACAGCACCGACGGTTGCGTAGCAGCTCGTGTGGATTTTCCGGATCTCACCGGAGGGCAGCTTGACGAGAGCGTAGTTGCCTTCGCGGTTCGAGAGGATGCAACCCTGCCCAGCCGAGCGAGCGATTTGCCCACCTTTACCGGGAACAAGCTCAACGTTATGAATTGTTGTCCCCGTCGGGATCTTTGAGAGCGGCAAGGCGCAACCCGGCTTCACCGGTGCCTTTTCGCCAGCAGAGACCTGGGCGTCAACTTTAAGACCCTTTGGCGCGAGGATGTAAGCCCGCTGGCTGTCGGAGTATTCGATCAGAGCGATCCGAGCAGTGCGGTTCGGATCGTACTCGATCGCTATCACCTTCGCAGCCTCATCGCGACGGGCGCGCTTGAAGTCGACGAGGCGGTATTTCCGCTTATGACCTCCGCCTTTATGACGACAAGTGATGCGACCGCGGTTATTCCGACCCCCCGATTTTTTGAGGGGACGACAGAGGCTCTTCTCCGGTTTGGTCTTGGTGACTTCCTCGAAGTCGGGGAGCAACTTGTAGCGATTCGAAGGAGTGAGAGGACGAAATGATTTCAGGCCCATAGCGTTTCAGGCGGTTTGTTGATTGAGTTCAGGAGGAAATCAGACCAATTCGATTGTTTCCCCGTCGGCCAGTTTTACGAAGGCCTTCTTCCAGTTTTTGGTGCGGCCAAAATCAGCCCGACGCTCGCGCTTCTTTTTACCGCGATAGTTCGCAGTGCGGACTGACTCGACTTTCTTGCCGAAGAGCTTCTCCACTGCGAGGCGAATCTCGATCTTGTTAGCGTCAGGGTGGACTTTAAACACATACTCATTGTGCAACTCAGAGAGGAGGGTTGCTTTCTCGCTGAGCTGGATCGTATCGATGACCTGATAAATATCTTTCATGGCGAATCCTGATGGGGATCAAGGTTGTCTTATCTGGAAGTGCGGGCGGCGAGCGTTTCAAGAGATCCCTCGACCACAACGATCTTTGGAAAATAGAGCAGCTGCTCGACGTTGACATCGTGAGCTGAGACAAGCTGGGCATTCTGGTAATTGCGACCAGCCCGCTTGGTCTCTTCAGAAAACTCATCTGCGACGATGAGGACTCGCTTGGCGTCGCCACCGAGCTCGATGACACTCTTGGCGAAGGACTTTGTCTTCCCATCACTCACCTCAAACGAGTCGACCGTCACCACGCTGCCCTCCGAAATCTTCTCGGTGAGAGCGCGCGCAAAGGCGAGCCGCTTTACCGACTTGGGAAGCTTCTTTGAATAGTCGCGAGGGCGAGGCCCGAAAACCACACCGCCTCCGCGATGGATCGGAGAGGCATTGCCGCCTTGGCGAGCCCGGCCGGTACCTTTTTGGCGAAATGGTTTTTTGCCGGTCGC
Source organism: Verrucomicrobiota bacterium (assembly GCA_039033935.1). Classification (GTDB taxonomy): domain Bacteria; phylum Verrucomicrobiota; class Verrucomicrobiia; order Verrucomicrobiales; family DEV007; genus Arctic95D-9. The sequence goes on along the minus strand of JBCCBR010000105.1, from coordinate 6,752 downwards.
GGAGACCTCACCGCGAGTTTTGGTATTCGCCGAACCAGTCCGGCGATTGGCGCGCATCGCGACCACGGCATTGTGGACGGCCTGGAGACCAAGCTCGGCGTCTTCAATGACGTTGATCTTCGCTGTTTTCGCTGCGTCTAGGGAAAGAGTCGTAGCCATGGGAGTAATCTCTGGAGGTAAAATGGATGAGCTTTAGTTTCAGCTTGTTTCCAAACTTGGTTTGATCAGCCTTCGGCTTCTTCAGTCTCGGCCGGTGCCTCTTTAGCAGTGAGGTCCTGCGCAGGCTTTTCGTGCTTCACTGCCGGGCGGATCACCACATAGCCACCCTTTGAGCCGGGAACAGCACCGCTGATGAGGATAACGTTGTCCTCTTCCCGCTTCTGGATCACTTTCAGATTTTGGACGGTCTTGCGGTAGTTACCGTGCCGACCAGGCATTTCTTTGTTTTTCCAGATTCTTCCGGGATCGGTTCCCGCTCCAACGCCACCGGGGCGGCGGTGCATCATGTGACCATGCGACTGAGGTTGACCCGAAAAATGGAATCGTTTCACGACACCCTGGAAACCTTTTCCTTTACTGGTCCCTATGACATCGACGAACTGGCCTTCCTCAAAGAGGCTGAGACCGGGGTGATCGACTTGGGGAAGCTCGTCGTCACTGTCGAGACGGAACTCGAGGACCTTCTTCTTTGGCGAACCACCATGAGCTTTCAGCTGGCCACTGTCGGGGCGGTTGAGCCTGCCTTCCTTCTGGTCATCATAACCGACCTGAACGGCGGTGTAGCCATCGCGCTCCTCGGTTTTTTGTTGAAGGAAGACATTATCGCTGACGTCAATGACGGTCACGGCGATGGCCGAGCCGTCCTCCTGAAAGACGCGAGTCATTCCGACTTTTTTTCCGATCAATCCGATGCTCATGGCACTGGGGTGGGTAAAGATTTAGAGTTTGGTGAAAGAGTGAAAATGAAAGGCGATCAGATCTTGATCGTGATATCGACCCCGGCAGGGAGATTCAGCTTTTTGAGCTCATCGACGGTGCGTGAGGTCGGCTCGACAATGTCGAGAAGCCGTTTGTGAGTCCGCATCTCGAACTGCTCGGCCGACTTTTTGTTAACATGAGGAGAGCGGTTCACGCTGAATCGCTCAATCCGGGTGGGGAGAGGGATCGGACCGGATACTCTGGCCCCTGTGCGCTTCGCGGTTTCCACGATGTCAACAGTCGACTTGTCGAGCAGCCGGTGGTCGTAGGCTCTTAATCGGATTCTGATACTTTGTCCCTGCATCCTGATTCGTTGGTTGAGTGTTAAAAGGTTATTCTGAAAAAATGAGCGCTTCGCTCTGTCGTAAGTGGATCAAATATATTGTTCGCGGAGGCGTTTGACCTCAGCAGAAGGAACTTCCTCAAAGCGAAGTGGCTCCATCGAAAAGCTGGCGCGTCCCTGAGAGAGACTGCGAACGGCAGTTGCGTAGCCAAACATCTCTGCCATCGGCACTTCCGCCTTTACCTGACTGAGTCCATTGCGAGAATCGATCTCGCTGATGCGTCCTCGCCGACGATTGAGATCCCCAATGATATCTCCTTGGAACTCGTCTGGCAAATCGACATTTACCTTCATGACCGGCTCCAGCAATATCGACTCTCCTTTAGAGAAGGCATCCCGCATTGCGAGAATCGAGGCCATTCGAAACGAGCCCTCGTTCGAATCGGTGTCGTGGCTCGAACCACCGACGAGATCGACGTGAACATCGACCACTGGGTATCCCATGACCGCTCCATTAACGAGTGCCTCACGAATACCGGTCTCAGTAATAGGCAGAAAAACTTTCGGGATCTCGTCGTCGCCGAGCTTGTTGGAAAATGTGAATCCCTCACCCCGATCCAGAGGGGTAACTTTGACGACGACATGGCCATACTGTGCTTTGCCAGCAGCGGGCTCTGTGATCAGCTTGCCCTCGCCGGGAGCACTCTGTGTCAGCGTCTCACGATAAGCGATTCGCGGCTTACCGGCATTGGTGCGAACGCCGGACTCCAGCTCCATTCGCGACTGAATGATCTCGAGGTGAAGCTCGCCCATCCCCGCAATGATCGTCTGGCCAGTGTCTTCGTCAGTCGAGACGACGAAGGTCGGATCTTCTTCCGCGAGTCGAGCCAGAGCCGCCGTCAATCTATCAGAGTCAGCGGTCGACTTAGGCTCAATCGCCATTGAAATGACGGGCTCTGGAAATGCGGGAGGCTCCAAGAGAATATCAAAGCCCTTGGCGTGAAGTGTGTCCCCCGTCTGAATCGTCTTCGGCCCGACGATCGCAGCAATATCGCCCGCATAACAGGTCTCGATGTCTTTGTGCTCGTTCGACTGAACCTGAATGAGTCGCCCGATACGCTCCTTGCGACCGGTGCGAGCGTTGAAGATCTGATCGCCTTTCGAGACGCTCCCCGAGTAGACCCGAATAAAGACGAGCTTGCCGACATATTTATCGGACCAGAGCTTGAAGGCTAATGCACAGAAAGGCTCGCTATCGTCGGCCGGTGCGCTCACCTCAACCTCAAGGTCGTTGATCTTTGTTCCAACAGCCGCCGGGATATCGAGCGGACCCGGAAGGTAGTCGACAACCGCGTCGAGCAGGTATTGCACGCCCTTGTTTTTGAAAGCAGACCCACCCGCAACTGGGACGATCTGATTTGCAATCGTGGCACGCCGCAGAGCTGCTTTGACGTCAGCTGACCCAATTGGTTCTTCGTCCAGAAATTTCAGCCCAAGCTCCTCATCAATGTCGACCAGGGCCTCGACCAACTCATCGTAAGCAGCCGTAGCGAGAGCTTTCTGGTCATCATCGAGTTCGGTGACTTGATAGGTTGAACCGAGCAAGTCGCTATCGGAATAAACAACCCCTATCCGGTTGATGACATCGATCTGACCCCGAAGGCCGTCCTCCGATCCGATCGGGATAAGCACGGGCAGGGCCTTGGCTCCCAGCTTCTCGCGAACATCCGCGACCGCTGCGTCGAAATCCGCCCCGACTCGGTCCATTTTGTTCACGAACACGATCCGCGGTACCTGATACTTCGTCGCCTGCCGCCAAACCGTCTCGGATTGGGGCTGCACCCCAGCGACGCCGCAGAAAACGACAACAGCTCCATCGAGCACGCGGAGCGAACGCTCGACTTCCGCGGTGAAGTCAACGTGTCCGGGAGTATCGATAATATTGACGCGCTGCTCGATACCGGGGAATGACTTGTGCACCCCCTCCTCTTCCCGCTGAACCCAGCGACAGGTAACCGCCGCGGAAGTAATTGTGATGCCGCGATCTCGCTCCTGGGTCATCCAGTCGGTCGTGGCGTGGCCATCATGCACCTCGCCGAGCTTGTGGATCATCCCGGTGTAAAAGAGGATCCGCTCAGTCAGGGTGGTCTTGCCTGCGTCGATGTGCGCCGCAATCCCAATGTTGCGGGTGCGCTCGAGCGGCACCTCGCGAGACGGGGAATTGGGATCAGCACTCATGACTGAGACCAGGACAGCAATCTGGAGCAACGTGGCCACCGAATTTTACCAGCGGAAGTGAGCAAAGGCGCGATTCGCCTGGGCCATCTTGTGAGTCTCATCGCGCTTCCGCACGACAACTCCCTGATTGACACTGGCATCCTTGATCTCGTTGGCGAGAGCAACGTGCATCGGAGTGCCGCGACGGCCGCGGGCTGCGTTGACGATCCAGCGCATCGCGAGCGATTCCTGGCGGTCAATTGATACTTCCAACGGCACCTGATAGGTCGCTCCACCAACACGGCGGGATTTCACCTCGACGCGGGGCTTGGCATTTTCGATCGCACGATTGAGAACCTCAACGGGATCAACCGCGTCACTGCCCTCGTTAGCGCGATCGATTGCCGCATAAACGATGCGCTCGGCAAGGGCGCGTTTCCCCTGATGCATCACCTTCGATACGAGCTTGCCAACCAGGGCACTGTCGTAGCGAGCATCACGCTTCTCGGGCTTCGAGTAGACTCGTTTTCTTCGGGACATAGGATTATCTCAGTCGTTGCTAAAATATTCGTATCGCGAAGGAAAGGAACTGGCTGAAAAGCTTGTTCCTTAACCCTTCGGACGTTTGGCTCCATACTTGGAGCGAGATTGTTTCCGCCCATCGACACCGAGTGTATCGAGAGCTCCGCGGACGACGTGGTAACGAACCCCTGGAAGGTCCTTCACCCGTCCGCCGCGAACGAGCACGATCGAGTGCTCTTGCAAATTGTGACCTTCTCCACCGATGTAGGCGATGACTTCCTGACCGTTGGTCAATCTCACCTTCGCAACTTTTCGGAGCGCCGAGTTAGGCTTCTTCGGTGTCCGGGTGTAGACCTGAAGACAGACCCCACGGCGCTGCGGGCACTGGTCAAGTGCCGGCGACTTCGATTTGAACGGCTTATCTTTCCGTCCCTTTCGGACAAGTTGGTTAATGGTGGGCATGGTCTTTCCCTCAAAGTGGTGAGGTTGGAGTCTGGCCTGACGCTATTCCGGGGTGAATCCGTCGGCAGACAAAAAAGCCTCTCCCGCCAGGCGCTGGTCCGAGAGAGGGGCGGGAATATAAAGGGTCGGAATCAGCCCGCAACCGCTTTTTTACCGAGAAATTTTGAAAGGGTTTTCGAGACCGACCCTCGGGTAGAAATTTCTATAATTTTAATATCCTGATGAGCAAAACAAGCTTCGCGATCTAGCGAAGATGCCCATCCAGGACGAGAGCAGCCCCAGGTCCCTCGATCGTCCTGCCTTCGTAGTCCGTCCCTTCAAGGAGCGTTCCCTGTCGCAAAATCACCGGATAGTGAGTCGCAGGTTTTCCATTCTTTCGAAACGAGGCCGAAAAGTGGCCACCTGCGTTGGTGAATGCTGGCACCTCGGGCGCGTGGTGCTTCCAGCTTCCCAGCGTGTAAAGCAAGCCTCCAATTATCTCGAGACTTCCAGCTTGATTGAACGCAGCCGGCGTTCCGGTGCTGCCTTTCTCCTGGTTCGTGCTGGAAGACTCCATTTTGAAAGAAAGGATGCAGGACGTGCCGGAATTCGAAAACAGGGGATCGTTCCCAAACTCAGCATTTAATTGACGGGCCCAGAGGGTGTGATCTGGCCCGATTCGATAGTCACGACCAATCACGTCTACAATATGGGTCATGCCGGAACCGGTAGCGTGGTAGCCAGCCTTACCGAGATCCGCGTGGCGAATCACGAGGGTGCGATCAGACGGATGTTCGACGCCCCCTTCAATGTAGACATGCTCGATGCAAACCAGATCTGGCGTGCAATCGCCCATGATGAAGGCAGGCTGCCCCGGGGTCGTGCTTTTGACATGCGCGTGCATCCCCATGATCAGTCGGAGCCTGTTTCTGATGACCACAGGCTCACTGAACTCGAGCGGCGCGACAGCACGGAGGAAGACAAACTCAGCTCCTGCGTCAATTACCGCCTGGAGCGAGGAGGAGCTGTCTCCTCCATCGACCCAGTTGACATCTGATGGCGGTCGAATCGTCGGGATTTCCGCAATCGGCAAGTTCAACGGTTGTGACGGGCGTTCGGTCGTGTTCAGCACAGGTCCATTTTGCTGATTTTCGACTTTGAAAGTGGCTGCTGAGGTAGCCTCGAGGTCACTATCTTCTTGGCTGAGGTCATCAACCACGGTTCTGAAACCAGCAGTCTCGACACGACGCAAATCGAGAATACCCGCTGATGAAATAGCGGTGGCTGCCTCCTGTCCCTTGTAGGTCAAACTGCTATCCAGCAGTGCGAGGAAATTCTGTCGGTTGGTGCCGCTATAAAAAGGGGCCGTGCCGACGTAGTCGACATTCCGCATCGTGAGGACGTTTTTAGGGTTCTCCACGGCGACTTTTCGAATATTTCGAATCGTGATGTTCTCAAAGCTCATGCCGTACTGGGAGTGAGCCGTTTTGAATGCGTAGTCAAAGCCGTCGATGAGAACATCGTGTATCATGGCCGGTCCCGGCCACCAGCGGGTCAGATTGATCCCAACAGCTCCACTGTTTTTGCCTGAACGAATCGTGACGCCGTCGACCGATCCTCGGTTGCTCGCAACAAAGTCGATCCCGATCGCACCCGGATTATGATTGCCGACATCGATCGTCAAATTGAGGATGTTGTGGCGAAAGGCCCGATTGCCGCCCCCAGCCTGCGAGTCGCGATTATCATGCTCTGATCCAGTGGCGAGGAGCCACTTCGGTTTCTCGGCATCACCAAATCCAGTCGCTCGGTCTTTGAGACGGATCACCACTCCATCGCGAGACTCCCCAATCAACAGCAACATGGCGCGCCAGCCAGCACTCCACACCTTGCCTTCGTCACGTCCCTCTGCGATGACTCGACCTTCGATGGAATCGGAGACAAGGTAGGTCCCATTTGGGAACCAGATAAAGGGATTCGCTCGGTAGCGGCTCTCGTCGATATTATCTGAAATGGCTTCAAGGATCGCCTCCGTATCGTCGCTGATCCCGTCTCCAACAGCTCCGTAGTTTTTTACATTTGCGACGCCAGATCCCGGAGGCGGAATGAAATGCCACGGAGCGGAAGCCACGGGTTGAGCTTCTGCAACCCCTGCAAGTGTGGCGAGAAGAATCAAGAGAGCGAATCGCATCGCCTCTCATACCCGAAAAGGTCAACTTTTGGCAATCGCCAACCAAATCCAAAAACTAGCAGGAGGGAGATTTGAACTCCCGACCTTAGGCTTATGAGTCCTCTGCTCTACCCCTGAGCTATC
>JBCCBR010000104.1:0-9271 GCA_039033935.1 Verrucomicrobiota bacterium | reverse complement strand
GCGAGTGGAAGTGATAAAAGGAGTCCTCCCACCCGTATCCGAGCTGGTAGATCAGATCGATGGTGACGAGCACCCACCAGCAGGTCACCGGTATCCACCAGTGCTGAAAAAGCGTCTTCGTTTCGTGGAGTGCCAGTTTCATGATTCTGGTGTGATTCGATTTCGTTTCTCCCGCGAAAGTGAGACAAAGATCTCCCGAATACTGGCAGGGCGTCGCTGGATTCCAGTTGCGTCTGCAACCTGCTTCGCAAGATCGGTCTCGAGATCCGAGTCAGGATTTTCAATCAAGAAGCGGATCGTCCGACCCGACTCATGATAGTCGATCCAGTCCGGCGGAGTCTCTCCGAGCGGATCTGTCGAACTGCGAGTGATCTCGATCTGTTGAAAATTCTCCAGCAGCTCCGGCACGGCTCGATCGATCCGTTTCCTGCCGTCTTCGATAAAAATGACTCGATCAGCGAGCCTTTCGACTTCGTCGATATCGTGAGAGCTGATCAGGACGGTCCAGCCTTCCTCGCCGGTGAGTTGCAGCAGACCGCGGATGAATTCGTCGCGCACCAACGGGTCCAGTCCGCTGAAAGGCTCGTCGAGCACGACCAATTTTGGGCGGTAGGCGATACCACCGAGCAGGGCTGCCTTCATCCGCATCCCACGAGAGAGGTGGCGTAGTTTTCGGTCCAGCGGTAGTCCGAACTCGCGGAGGAGCTGGTTGCAGAACTGGTCGTCCCAAGTCGGATAGAAGGGCCGGCAGTATTTGATGAATCGACCCACTGTCATCCACAGCGGTAGCTCCATGTTTTCGGAAACGTAGCCGATTTGCTGTAGCTCGGTCGGCCCGAGTTTTCGCGAGTTTGTTCCTAGTATCTCACACTGACCGGAGCTCGGCTTGTGCAGGTTGAGGATGGTCTGGATGGTGGTGGATTTGCCGGCCCCGTTGGCACCGAGAAATGCCGTCACCGCTCCGGCCGGAACCTCGAAGCTGAGGTCGTCGACGGCGATGGTCTTTCCGAATCGTTTGGTCAGATGAGAGACGGTTACTGGAGTGCTCATGTCGTGTCAGATTTCGATTGTTCGAGATTTTCGAGGAGGGTCGCTAGGTCGGTGGCTGAGAGCGAAAGCTCTTCAGCGCGGCGGAGCAGATCGGCAGCGGCCGGTTCGAGGAGTGCGAGGCGCTCGGCAGCCGGAGCGAGATCGGGCGCGACGACCTGCATTCCGATGCCGGGGAGAGAAACGAGAAAGCCCCGGTCTTTCAGATGGGTCACTACCTTGTGAGCGGTGGTCGGAGAGATTTTCAGATCCCGGCTGATCGCCCTGACCGATGGAAATGCATCGCCGTCGCGGAGTTGCCCATTCGCAAGCGCTCGGTGAAACGCTGCCAAAAGCTGTTCGGAGACAGCGGTCCCAGGTCGGAGATTGACACTGAAAGGGAGCATTCGTCCATGTGTAACAGTTATCGTGATACACTTGCAACCAAAAAATGCTATCGTGCTTGGTTTTTCGGGATGAAAAGGTCGGAAACTCAAATTCCGAAAAGGATTCGACTAGATGAGCAACTCAGGGTGGGAGGTGCTTGCGGTCGCGCGAGGCTAATCGGTCGGAACATTTCGTATGTTCCGCTACGCAATTTCAATCGTCCTCGTCCTCGAATCCCGAATCTCGTAGCAGAATTTGCCAAAAATTCTGCTGCTGTGCCTTGCGCCCCAAACACGACTTCGTTCGGTCGTCAGACGCTATCCACGATACACGATAGGGCGGCTCATTCTGCCGCTTCCGGCTCACATTTCGAGCAGGATCCGGTCTGGGCCATTTCGTTGCAGTTGGCCTCGATCCGGAGGGCGAATTTGTCGGGGACGAAACCTTTGGCACTGATCGTCGGCATTTCCCGGACGGGGATGCAGGGATCTTCGAGCTGAACCACTGCGCCGCAGTCTCGGCAGACGATGTGACTGGTCGAGCTCTGGCCTGGGTCAGGCCTTTCGAAAAGACGCTCCCCGTTTCTTCCATCGATCGTCGTGAGAAGTCCTCCCTCAACCAGACTCTTCACGGTCCGGTAGACGGAGGATAGAGAAATTGCCGGATCGACCTTCTGCGCCGATTCGAGAAGCCCCTCGGCGTCAAATGCAACAGTCTGCTTCGCGATCACTTCGCAAAGGGTGCGGCGAACAAAGGTCAGTCGCGCGCCCTGATTCTCCCAATAAAGCTTGGCGGCTCCGACGAAATCCTCGGTGAGGTCGGGCTGGCTCGGAGCTGTCATGCGCGGGAGGCTCAGGCAGCCGCTTGAAATTCTCGTTTAAAATCAAACCGCAGCACGATCGATTCACCCTCGTAGGCTCGATCGTTGTGGAAATCACGCATCATTCGCTCGCAGAAAAGATCGAGACTGTCGCCATGATCAAGCCGCAGGGGCAACCGCTCCAACTCGAGATCGGGTTCAGCGAGGGCGACAACCTCGATGTGGCGTTCGACCCAGCGACGCAAGGGAAGTAGCCGATCGGAGTCGCGTGCTGCGATACGATGGTAAATCGCAAAGTAGCACCGCACGCATTGACCTGGGTTTTCGGAATGACGCGCGCAATCCCGCAGGTCGAGAAGCGCGTCAGCGACCCCTTCAGGAATTTCAGTCAGAGCCTCGATGGCCCGGTCGATTGTGTCGGCGATCTCCACCCATCACGATCCCGCTTCTCAGATGTCGGTGCAATTAGAATTTGGCACGAAAAAAGGGAGGGCCGGAGCCCTCCCTTTTCTGCGGATTTGATGCTGTCAAAGGTGAGCTCAGCTCGCGCGGAACTCGCCACACCAGTCGTCAGCCGAAGTCGATGGGAAGCGTGTCTCGAACTGGACTTCTTGGTCGACCTCGAAGCGGATCGCCTGAGGCGGCTGACGTCGGCAGGAGCCAGTGCTATCGTTCGTCGACTTCCAGTAAGCGCAGGTGCTGCATGCTTCGACGGCGTTCTTTGTTTCAATACTCATAGTTTGATTTGGTTAGTTTGGGTTAACTCTTCTGAACCATATTTCGCTACGTCCAAGTCATCCAGCATTGATCCGCTCAGGGGCGAATTGCCGTTGCAAGTCAGTCTCAATAAGAGCCTCTTTTGGCCTCCTATTGGCCATTAAACTGGCCTCTATTGAGAATCGGCGAGCGAATCCAGCCCTTGGCAGAGATTCAGCGTGGCAGGTAAATCAGCAGATAGATCCAGTTGGCGAGGATGAGCAGAACGACAATCGCTACCACCGAGCGGGTCGAAAGTTTGAGAGAACGAGTTCCGGAACTCGCCCCAGTCTGTTCTGGGGTGGTCGATTTTCTAAACGTTCGAACCAGAGCAAAGACGAGCCAGATACCGACTGAGATGAGGCCCAGGAAGATGAGCGGATTAAACTGAAGAGCCTTGAGCCAGTCGCCTTTCGACACCGCAATGATAGATCGTGTCGCTCCGCAACCGACGCAGGGGTATCCGGTCAGGGAGAGAAAACTGCACTGCGGAGCTTTGATGGGGAGGCGCTCGTAGAATCGACCTACGATCACGAGAATGCCGATGACAACAGCGGTAACAGCCGGCGGGACAATCGTCTCAGGCCGAAAGTTGCGCCGACTCATTCTCCAGGTCGATTCGACATTTTCAGCCTGACGCTGCTGTCCGCAGATTCTGCTGTCGAGGTGAACGATGCCGGTTTAAGACGCGATCGGTCGAGGGAGGCTTGAGCACTCAGTCGCGTTTCAACGGCTTCGATTTGAGAGCGGAGGTCATCAGAATCCGGCCCCTTAACCAGGATGGAAAAACTGGGAGCCTGGATGTTGGCGTCATTGACCAGTTTGTCGTAGTCTCGTATCAATCGCGCGACTCGATCGAGATGGACGAATTCTCCGCGACTATCGGTCTCAAGCAGGTTTGGCGACTCGATCAGCTGCCTCAGTTCACTGGTCCCCGCTGATGTCAGATCAATCAGCCCACTTGTATCAATTGTTCCGCGAACCGCGAGTGAAGTAGCGCTTTCCCTGTATTTTTCGAGTGTGGGCTGGTAAAGCGCACCGACCGCTTCGAAGTGATCTCGGTTCCATTGCAGCTGGACATTCTCTCGACTTCCAGGCACGACTTTTTCGAGCAGCAATTCCTGGAGCCTTTCGAGATCACCCTCGCGCTGCTCTCGAACCTCGCGACTGTAGTCGCCGATCGCTTCGGTAACTTCCTTGATGAATCCCTCGTAGCGCTCGTTTTCCTCCGCTGCTCTCTCTGTTGCATAGGGAGTATTCAGAGAATGATATTCGGCCAGGAACAGATCGACCGAACTCGCGCCGATGGAGTGTTTTGCAAGAATATCCGCGGCCTGGGGTGCCAGCGGATCGCGCAAACCGAAAACCCGCTTTTTAAACAGTCCCGCTCTCTCGACTCCGGTGATTTCAATACCAGGTTCGGAACGAAGTTCATTAATGGCGCTGCGCCATTGGTAATCACGTATTCCGGAGAATAGGGCCCAGCCGAGAATAAAAGCAGCGAGGCATCCCAGAACTGAGATTCGCAACACTGACCCGGGTCCTTCTTCTGCCCCAGTGAGCAAGGCCCGCAGTTTCTTGGATGCGGGCGTCGGCTTTGTTTCGATAGCTTCGAGCCGGGTTGTCAGGGCTTCGATCTGCTCTGAAAGGGATTCTCGCTCTTCCATTGAGAGACTCATAGAAGAGGAAAGAGCGCTTCGCGAGTGCTTTTGTGGCGGAGGTCGAGTGGCTTTCAGTGATGACGAGTCATGTGGATAACAGAAAGGCCTCGGCTTTCGCCGAGGCCCTCTGGTGCGAAATGGCCTGTGTCCGGAGACTTCCTGGAGACCAGGAGATCAGCCCAATTTAGCGAGAATTGCTTCGAGCAATTCGTTGTTCTTGGTTAGGAGAGTTCTGTTTTCGGCAAGCAACGCGTTGTTTGCGGCGAGAGACTCAGCGTTGGCAGCGAGCGTGGCTTTGTTCTCGCCGAGGGTAGCTTTATTTTCAGCGAGCATCCCGCTGTTGGAAGTCAGGGCAGCCTTATTCTCGGAGAGAGTCGCTTTGTTCTCGGCGAGCATGGCTCCATTGGAGGAAAGGGTGGCGCGATTCTCAGTGATGACCGAGGAGTTCTCGACCAACTTGTCAGAGTTGGCAGCGAGAACTGCTTTGTTTTCTTTGAGAATGGAATTGTTTTCTTGGACGAGTGCTTCCGTTGACATAGTGCCTTACCAAAGAGCACAGAGGATACCCTTCGCGTGCCAAGAGGGCTTTTCGCCCAACAAATCAATTCATCTTCGCAATCAATTCGATTGCGCGCCTTGCCTGACTAATTCATGAGGGTATGCCCAAAACGCAGTCAGGCCCCGAAAATGCAAGGCGCGGACCGATTTCCCCCGCAGGAGTAGCCTGAGCTACTTCGAGGACGGAAATCAGGCCGCAACGCCGCAGTTTTGTGGGCTGGCAAGTTGTGGGTGAATCTTTCATCAATTACTCAGGCCAGCTTCGCGAGGATCGACTCGACGTCATAGACGCAGCCGCCCCAGGTCCCGCCACTGACATTCTGAAGTGCTGCCCAGAGACGAGTGTCATCCGGGACTCCAGGCAATGGTTTGAGCTTTTCGCTGACCGGGCGGGCCAGGAATTCGCTTTCGTCCCCGATGAAATCGACTGTCCCGGTGAGGTTACGGCAATCGACCCGCACTCGAATGATATCGCCGTCGCGCACTTTTCCGATTGGGCCACCGGCCCAGGCTTCGGGAGAAATGTGGCCCACACAAGCACCGGTTGAGACACCCGAGAAGCGTCCGTCAGTGATCAGGGCAACGTGCTTCCCCCAGGAGAGGTGTTTCAGGGCGATGGTGAGTTGGGCCGTTTCAGGCATGCCGCACCCGAGCGGGCCATAGCCGATCAGGACGATGACATCGCCCTCGCGGATGCGATTTTCACCAGTAGACTTAACGGCAGCTATAGCCTCAGGTTCAGACGAGAAGACTCGGGCCGGCCCTTCGTGAAGGTAGAACCCGTCTTCGTCGATCAGACTGGGATCAATCGCGGTCGATTTGATGACAGATCCCTCGGGTGTGAGATTACCTCCCGGGAACGTGACGGTCGAGGTGAGCCCCCGCTCGCGCGCAACCGGGGGCGACATGATGACGTCGTCCGGATCGATGCCGTCGAGCTGGGTTAGTTTATCTCGAAGTCGTTGACGGCGCTCTGACTTCTCCCACCATTCGAGATTTTCGCCGAGGGTTTTTCCAGACACCGTCAGGGCATCCAGCTTCAGCATACCCGCTTTGCGGAGGTGCAGCATCACTTCGGGGACGCCTCCGGCAAGAAAGACCTGGACCGTGGCGAAGTGGCGCGGCCCGTTGGGGAGTGCGTCGACGATACGGGGGATCTCTGCGTTGACCCGTCGCCAGTCATCGACGGTGGGGCGACGAATTTTGGCCTGATGGGCAATCGCCGGCAGGTGCATGATCAGATTGGTCGATCCTCCAAAGGCGGCGTGGACTGCGAGGGCATTCTCGACGGCGTCTTCGGTAACAATGTCGGCGGTTTTGATTCCCTGTTTGCGGAGCGAAACGACCGCGGCGCCCGAGCGGCGAGCAAGGTCTTTCCAGATGTCGGCTCCCGAAGGAGAGAGGGCTGCGTGGGGCAGGGTCAGTCCAAGCCCCTCGGCTACGACCTGGCTGGTCGCCGCCGTACCAAGAAACTGGCAGCCGCCTCCCGGTGAGGCGCAGGCGCGGCAGCCCGCCTCGGCCGCGTCGGCGAATGAAAGGCTACCCTGGGAGTAGCGCGCCCCAATCGTCTGAATCCGGCCGAGATCTTCATCGGTGTCCTCGCTCAGGAGAGTAACGCCACCGGGCACGAGAATAGTCGGGAAATCGTGGCAGGCAGCCAGCGCCATCAACATCGCGGGTAGGCCTTTGTCGCAGGTGGCAACGCCGACAATGGCTTGACGAGTCGGAAGCGACCGAATCAATCGACGGAAAACGGTTGAGGCATCGTTGCGGTAGGGCAGGGAATCCATCATCCCATCGGTGCCTTGCGTCCGTCCATCGCAGGGATCGCTCACGAATCCCGCAAACGGCACGCCGCCAAGCGAGTGGATCGTCTTGGCAGCTTCCTCCATCAGCAGACCGACTTCAAAGTGACCGGTGTGATAGCCTAGTGCGGTCGGCGTGCCGTCGGGCTGGCGGATACCACCCTGGGTGCTGAGGATCAGATAATCGCCACCGTTGACCTTCGAAGCCTCCCAACCCATTCCGACCGCCTGGGTCCATCCAAATAGATTACCCGATGGTTCGCTGGCGAGCTGCTCTTTGGTAAAGGGCAACAGTCCCTGAGGGCCCGGGGCACGGCTTTTCAGGGTAAAAATTGATTCGTCGCCCGAGTCCAGCATCACGCATTAAGTTTCTTCAGTCGCCGAGAGTGTGATCAGACTTCAACGATCGGATTGGTCAGCGTTCCGACACCATCGATCGAAATGGCGACCTGATCGTCAACTTGCAGCGTGAAATCGCTTTCTGGCACGATCCCAGTGCCGGTCATGAGAAAGCTGCCCTTCGGAAAGTGGTTGCTCCGAAAAAGGTAGCCGGCCAGCTCATCGAAGCTCCGCTTGATCTGCGCAACAGAGGTTTCTCCCGAAAAGGCTACTTCGTTGTCCCTCGTAATGTTGATGGAAATCTTGGTTTCAGGTCCGGGTTGCGGGCCAATCCACAGGGCAGGACCCAAGCCGCAGGAATGCCGGTAACATTTTGCCTGAGGCAGGTAGAGCGGATTCTCCCCTTCGATGGATCGGGAACTCATGTCATTGCCAATCGTGTAGCCGAAGACTTTTCCCGCCGCATTGATCGCCAGAGTCAGCTCTGGCTCGGGCACATCCCAAGTGGAGTCGGTGCGAATCCCGATTGGCTGATCAGGCCCCTGAACTGACTCTGGGTCTGACTTGAAAAAAAGCTCGGGCCGCTCGGCATCGTAGACCTTATCGTAAAAAATGTCACCGCCAGCAACTTCAGCCTCTTCCATCCGGGCGGTGCGGCTGCGGTAGTAGGTGACGCCTGCCGCCCAGACCGGCTGACTCCCGATCGGAGCGAGCTGCATTCCTAAATCAGCATTAGCCGTAGGGGCCTCGGAGAAATGGCTTTCGGCGAGTTGGTGGGGATCATCCGACTGAAAAAGAGCGTCGAGATCGAAGGCCGCGGCAGTGCGGGCCTCGCCGGAATCGATGGAGGTCAGTCGGGTGCCACCGGTAAAGTTCTCAAGCAAAAACGCCATTACCATTAGAAAGGTTAGGAGCAATCTGAAAACCCCGCAATCCCCGCGTTTGAGATTCGACGTCTGAGCGATTACAGTAATCCGGTGAAGATACTGGCAACCATCGCAGGCTTCGGATTGCTGCTGGGCACCGCCTCAGTCCTGGTGGCCCAACCAGCCGCCGTCAGCTCGATCAAGCCTCGCGATTTGGTCGAATACGAGAGCGCTCCCCCCGCGATTCAGCGATTGATCGAGAGCTCGCTGAAACTGACTCGTCGAGATCTCGCCTACACCTTTGGTTCAAATTCGCCTACTCAAGGTGGGATGGATTGCTCCGGCACGATCCAGCACACGCTGCAGTCGCTCGGCTTCGCGGGCGTGCCGCGGATGTCTCACTTGCAATATCTCTGGGCCAAAAAGCACGGGCGGATTATTCGCACAGACGGGGTTCACTCGACCGATCACGCGGTTTTTTCGAAGTTGATGCCGGGGGATCTGCTCTTCTGGGAAGGGACCTACGCGGTCGCGGAGCGAGATCCGCCGATTTCTCATGTCATGATTTACCTGGGCACGCTCAAGGCGGACGGCAAGGGAGTGGTCTTTGGGGCGAGCAGTGGTCGCCGCTACCGGGGTAAGAAAATTCACGGCGTCAGCGTGATGGATTGGAGAGTTCCGTCGAAGGCTTCCAAATCGAAATTTGTGGCCTACGGACCGATTCCCGGGTTGCGAGGCTGGGATAACCCCGATGCCTGGCACCGGGAGGGGGGGGAATAATCACTTGCCACACCTTGTGGAACCGTCGACTTTTCGGCGATGAAATTATCTCTGGTTCTTGGTTTGGTCGCCCTTCTTTCAATCTCATTCGTCAGCTGCACTTCGGGTCAGCGCGGTGCCGCGACAGGCGCCGCTGCCGGTGCGGCACTTGGCGCAGCAGTTGCAGGAAGTGGCAATCGTGGTGAAGGCGCCCTCATTGGCGCAGGTGTTGGTGCCCTTGCCGGTGGTGCAATTGGTCGCAATCGCGATCGTCGCTACTACGGTCCTCAGTAT
>JBCCBR010000103.1:0-9325 GCA_039033935.1 Verrucomicrobiota bacterium | reverse complement strand
GGGGAAATGTTCTCGCTATCAAGAATGCTCGCTAAATGCTGTTGTAGCTTTTCAGCTATTTCGACTTGCTTAGCTCTAAATAAATCCTCTCTTCGCTGCTTAATCTCGTCCGCCGTAGACCTCTCCGAGGCGTCGATTGATGTAGACTTCATCGGAGAGCAGCAGCTTCCGATAATCGGACCGATCAGACCAAACCGTGTCCTCGATGAACAGCTTCAGCGATGCTCGCAGATCGCTCATCAGCGCCTCGTCGAACTCAGGGAAAAGCGCCTCGTCTTTGGCTACCTCATAGGTGCGAGACAATTCGAGCCAGTGGTGAAAAAAGCCACTCACTTTATGGCGAGCACGACCATCCTGGAGCATCCGCTCGGTCTGCCTTCTCAAGCGATCATAACGATCCAGTTGATTCTTCCGAGCGGCTTCAAAGAGGTTTCGGTCGGGTACGCTATCCCAAAGAACCAGCGCCAGAGAGGCTGCCTTTGCATAGGGGTCACTGGGATCGGGATGAGCCAGCTGCGGATAAAGAAACTGTGGCGAAGTGAAGGCGTGCAGCACCACTCGGCGAATCGCATCTTCCTCACTCCGTCCCCCGGCGAAGTGTGCATCGATATGGCGCCTCCTTTCAACGTCGCTCAGAGGACGACGAAACGCGCGCTCGACCAATTGCAGCGAAAAGGCTCGGATTTTTTTGCCTCGATCCTCCCTACCCGGCGCAGACCGCGAAAGCTTGTCGAGTTCTTCAATGGTCCAATCAGCCGCCGCGTAGGCGACACTGTGCACGCTCTCGAGCCAAACCCGGGACACGGTCGCCCCGCGTTCGTAGCCCTGACTGCGATCGTCAGCGGGTAGCTCGCGTGCTGAAACGAAGCGCTCTGGCGCTTGCACCGGACTCAGCACTCGGGCAGGGACAAGCTCTTTGCGATGGTGGGGTGGCTTCCAGTAAAGCTCAACCCCGGCGAGGGGGTCGTCGTGCTTGAAAATCTCAAGGTAGATCGGATAGCGTCTCCCTCCCAGGAGATGGATTTTCCCAGTAATTTCGCGCCACTCGTTGTTTGGTGACACCCAGCCGTCAATCAGTGGCGTTTGTTTGCGATCGAGCTCGTTTAACCAAAGGCGGGACCCGTTGCGGGTCCTTATAGTAAATTCATAAACTCCGGTTTCGGGAATGTGGATCGACCCGAGCCAGGTCGCCTCAAACTTGTTCATGTCCTCGGCCAGTTTCAACTGCGGGGGCGCCTTTGGAATGGCTTTGCCGAAGTCAAACCGCACCACAGACTCGACTCGCTCAAATCTCTCTCGCTGCACATCACCCTGCCCCGCTCGCTTTCGGTTGTTGATTACGTAAACTCCGCGGAGCCCGCGTTCGGCTGGTGCCGCTGGGTTGTCTTCGTTGTGGAACGAGGCAAGCACGTCCGTAACCGAGTTCTGGAGCTGCTCACCGGTGAGACGCGTCAAATCAACCCGTGGGGCGTCAGTCTTCGCCCTCGCCTCCTCGGAGTAGAAGGCATGGTAAATGTATTCAGCAACCGCTTCAGCATCTTTCCCGACGACCAATTCTTCCTCGAATTCCGGCATGGTCCGGTCAATCCGCCCGGCGAGTGACTCAATCGATCGTGAGCCGAAAAGAGGGTCAATCTCTGGGTAATCGTCAGCGCCTCCTCCCCCGGGACCGTGACAGCTGACGCAGTGCTGTTGGTAGATCGCTTTGCCAGGGTGATTTTCGAGATCCAAGGCCACGGTTGACCCAACACTCAAAGCACAAACGCCGAGTGCCAGTAGCGTAGTTTGGGTCGTTAAAATCTGACGGTCCATTGTCGGAAAACGGGGTGAGTTCTCAAAGCCCTGAGAGCGATTGAGAGAGCGGCTATCCCCCGGCATTCATTTAGACTCCAGAACATCGCTTTTCGTTGATCGATTTCATCCGATTTCGATCAGGATTCGAGCCATCTTCGCCTCGCGCAGGTGCGCCAGTTACTTCAGATCCATTCGCTTCGCGGAAATCAGGCGATGCCCGACCATGTCGACTCCGAGATTCGCTGATTCCAGTGGGATGTAGCCGAGGAGCGGCTCGAAATAGCCCTTCTCATCGGGCCTCATCTCGATGAAAAGAACGTCGGAATAAATCGGGCGGAACCTCTCGATCACGATCTCGACCGGCCCTGCGACTTCCCCGATCACAGTATCCCCGGACGCGTTCTCGAATGCCTCTTCGGTAACGCGTTTGAATGCTCCGAAGCGATCTTTCCACGCAGCCGGCAGCGTCAGCATCGCGGCTCCCGTATCGACCAGCGCGCTGACGTCCATTCCAGCGCCTTCGATAACTGCATTTTCAACCCTAACCTGCGCGACGATTCTTCCCATTCTTAGTGGATTGCTGAGTGTTCAGGATAGCTCGGCAGAGACCTTGCTACAAGGCAGATCCGTCAGCCCTCAGGATTCAAGGTCACACATTTCACCCAGTTGGGGCCCTTCCCTGTCTCGATCTCGCCCTGCGAAGCCAGAGCACCGGTTTCCCGATCGATCTCATACACTTCGAGCGTGCCAGTGACCTGCCCCGCTGAATAAAGGTAATCCCCAGCTTCATCAATCGCAAAGGAACGTGGAATCTGCGGGCAGGGAGTGTGCCCGAGCAGTGTCAATTTGCCGGTTTCGCTATCCACTGAAAACCCGACGATCGAGCTGTCGCCCGTCATCGCCTTGCGGTCCGTCAGATCACGATTCGAAACATACAGGAATCGGGAATCCGGCGTCAGGTGCAAGTCAGCGGTGGTGATGGAGCCCTCGAAATTCTCAGGATAAGTCACGACATTCTGGATAACCCTGAGCTCTCCAGATTCTTCATCCCAGGACCAAACCCCAACCCCAGGCATCTCCCGCTCGAGGGTAGTGTAGGCAATCGGCAAGTCAGGGTGAAACACAAGATGCCGTGGTTGAGTGGCGTTGCCCGCCTCAACTGGGGGACCATCAGCAGCCAACGGCGAGTGCGGAGTGAGCGAGCCGGAGGCATCATCAAAGGCGAGTTGGAAGACCTTGTTCGGGGTCGTCGCGGGGACCAGAAGCCAGCGGTTGTTTTTCGAAAAGACAGAGGAGTGAGCCGCTTTTTCTAGCGGAACTTGCGCCGCAAACTGACCCTGGACATTCCTGTCTTGGTCGATTTTCCAGATCGCGACAGAACCGCCACCGTAGTTGCTCCCGGCGAGGTATCGCTCCGTGCGATCGAGCATCAAGTAACTGGCCGGTGCCGTCCCTGGATCGGTGTGTAGCAGCTCGAGCTTGCCCTCCGCATCGATTTCAAATGTCTCAGCAGCCTTGGCCCCGACCCGGTAGAGTCGTTTCGAGTCTGCCGCAATCGCGGTGAGCCCGCGGCCCGCTTCGCGATCGATCTCCGTCAGTCCGCCTCCGTCGCCAACGGCATAAGCGATTAAGCCATCTCCAGTCGAAACGTAGACTCGGCGCAACTCATCAGCCGCCCCAACGGAGATCGAAAACGCGAGCGCACATACCAGAAAGAAATTTCTCATTTCAGACTCTGGACTCGATTGACCTGACCGGAAAGCTTCTCATCAGTTTATCGGCACGCCTGATTGCGTCGGGCAGGAATTTTCTTCATCATGTTTAGCTCCAAGCTCCACCTCCTCTTAGCGCTCGGGCCGGCGCTTTTCACAGCCGCCAACTCCGGAGCAGGTGAAGCCAATCTGGTCTACTCCCAACCACCACCCGACAACCCACTCCGCGGGCTCGTGCCCTATGTCGAAAGCGATGGATGGGACCGCTTCCCCAACAGCCTGCAGTTTTCCTATTTCTCATGGCGAGATCTCATGACCGGGCCCAATCAGTTTAATTGGACACCGATCGAGAAGACACTCGCGATCACCCAGTCACGAGGCTGCCAGCTGACTTGCCGGGTGGTCGCAGAGTATCCTGGCAAATCGTCCCAAATCCCGCAGTTTCTGATTGATCAAGATCTCCACGTGACAACTTGGACGCGCGAAGCCGAACTCGATGGTGGGATCTGCCACACGCCTGACTACGAAGATCCGAAGCTTCTTCAGGCTCTGCTCTCGTTCATCACTGCCTTCGGCGAAAAATATGATGGCGATCCTCGCATTGGTTACATCACTGCCGGGCTTCTCGGTTCTTGGGGTGAGTGGCACACCTATCCTCGGTCCGAGCTGATGGCGTCGAAAGCAACTCAGACACTCGTGCTCGGTGCCTATGCTCAGCATTTCGAACACACGCCGATTCTGGTTCGTTACCCGGCTGGACCCGACCACTACGCGCTCGCTCCGAATCATGAGCATCCGGTGGGCTTTCATGACGACTCATTCGCATGGGCTACGCTCGAAACTGGCGACCCCGAGGACGACTGGTTTTTCCTTCCCGGCATGCGACTAGCCGGGACTCTCGAACGTTGGAAACGGCACCCGATCGGCGGAGAGATCCGACCAGAACTCTGGCCAAGCAGTTTCACCGAAACCTGGCATCCGCAGGCGCAGGATTTCGCTACCTGCGTTCGCGAGACCCATGTCACCTGGCTGATGGATTCCGGTCTCTTCTCGGCACAATATCCGCTCGATCAGGAGCGAACGGAGCGGGCTATCAGCGCCATTTCGGACATGGGCTACGAGTTACACCTGTCCAAATGGCGCAGAGAGGGCGACCAGATAGAGATCGTCGTCGAAAACCGGGGAGTAGCCCCCTTTTACCAAGACTGGAAAGCGGAAGTCTTCGTTGCGGAGAAACTCGCGGCTAAATTCCCGCTATCTGGAATTCTACCCGGTGATTCGGTTACCTGGAAGTTGAGTGATACCAGTGGAGGCAAGGTAAAGCTTCGAACTCCCAATCCGATGGAGGGCGGCAAACCGCTGCGCTTTGCCAATGCCGAACAAGGAGAAATTTGGCTTCAGCTCCCAACGATCTCGCAATGATCGCCTATCAGTCGCTGGCCTCCTCCAGTCGGGAGACATACACATAGTAGGCACCGAACGGCAGGTGGAAACGATCTTCACCGAGCCAGGTCTGTAGCCGGATCGGACCCTCATCGAGATCCTTTTCGAAGACCACACTCTCAGCCCCTTTCGGCACAGCCTTGAACATCGGATCGGGGCCGATCTGAAATTGGGAAAATGATATCGGAATCGCTCGTCCTGCGGGGAGGACGTCACCAAAAGATGTTTCGTATTCGGGCGCTGACTCAGACAGCGCCAAACCGAGTTCACGAGGCCAGCGCCGCAGCTCAAATCGGTAGCGCCCTTCTTTAGCCACATCGAGTAGCCAATAACCATTTTTCCAGTCGCCCCGTCGGATTTGTTTTTGTTGGTCAACAAACACATCGAGCCACTCACAGGCAGTCAGCATCGTCTCCGGCTTTGCTTCGCTTCCGATCACGATCCGGTGGGCCTGGTTCACCTTGTCCCCAAGACCCTCCCACCAACCGTCGAGAGTCTCCTGCATCGTCGCGACTACTTTCGGATGACGGCCTGAAACCTCCTCCTGCTGCAGGGGATCATTCGCCAGATCGTAGAGTTGCCCATCGCCGAAAAGCCGCCATTTTTTCCAAAGGACCACCCCGCCCTCTTTGGTCACCAGCGAGGGGCTGCCAGGAATGGGGTAGTTTTGGCCATGCGGCATCCGTGAATAATTGATGATCAGACGCCGCTCAGGATCGATCGCCCCCTCGCCGCTTAAGGGCCCGGCAAGGCTCTCTCCGTCGACCCGGTGCGACGACTCGATATCGCAGAGCTCGTAGAGCGTCGGTGCGAAATCCTGCACCTGCGTGAGCCCATCAAGCTCGCGTCCGCCGGACAAGCCTCCCTCAGGCCAGCGCCAAAAGCATGGCACGCGATGACCGCCCTCCCAGTTTTGAGTTTTCCTTCCGCGCATCCCTGCCGGAAAATAGCGCTCTCCAAAAGTGCTGCCATTGTCTGTCAGGAAAATAAAAATCGTCTCTTTAAACAGGTCTGATCTTTCGAGAAACTGATCCAGCCGCCCAATGTTATCGTCGATGTTCTCGATCATGCCGAGAAACTTTGCGAGATTGGGTGGGAAAGCATCGCCAACTGATGGCTTCGGCGTGGCCGGGTCGTTGAGATGCTGCCGGACGCGTTTCAGATTCTCCTCCGGCAACCAGAAAGGGCTGTGGGGGGCATTGGTCGGCAGGTAGAGGAAAAACGGCTTTCCTTCTTCCTCACACTTGCTGATCCAATCCATCGCCTCATTGAAAAAGACATCAGTGCAGTAACCCT
Source organism: Verrucomicrobiota bacterium (assembly GCA_039033935.1). Taxonomy (GTDB): domain Bacteria; phylum Verrucomicrobiota; class Verrucomicrobiia; order Verrucomicrobiales; family DEV007; genus Arctic95D-9. The sequence goes on along the minus strand of JBCCBR010000103.1, from coordinate 3,080 downwards.
CGTAGGCGACTCGTTCACCATTGCGCCAGTAAGTGTCTTCGAAGTAGTCGTTGTCCCAGTAATCGGGGACGCTGTTGATGTGGGACGACGGAAACCACAGTGTCTCATCGAATCCTCGATCCTGTGGCCGAAAGGGATAGTTGTCTCCGAGGTGCCACTTGCCAAAAATCCCGGTCGCATAGCCTGCCTCTGCGAAGACATCTGCGAGAGTCGGAAGCTCAGGATCAAGCAAAGTCCTCCCACTGCTGACATTGGTCGCCCTATTCCGAGCAGCGTCGATTCCGGTGAGAAGCTGCCCGCGTGTCGGTGTGCACATCGGCGCAACGTGAAAATCCATGAGGCGGACTGAGTCAGCGTGGATCGCGTCAAGATGAGGCGTCCTGATGTAGGGATTGCCGTGAGCTGAGATATCACCATATCCCTGGTCATCGGTGATTAGGATGATGACGTTGGGCCTGTCTTCTGCACAGATCATATTGACACAGGTCATCCCAGCGAAGAGAAGTAGCGGAAGGAATCCTTTGAGAATTTCAATTTTCATTTTGGCAGTAGCTTTCGGAGTTTGGATTTCTGACGGAAAAGAGGAACGCAAAACCCAAGCTCAGCGCTTGGTCGAAGCGGCAGACGGAGGATCGTTGACTTCGCTCAGTCACCTGCCTATCTTCAGACAAGCTTGGGGTGTTCGCCAGAGGCCGTAGAAAGGTGACGCAACAGATTTTTTGTAGATGGACTATCGAGACAGAATCACAGTCGACTCGCAAATCAGAAGTGGGAAGCCTTGCATCAAAGGCACCAGAATAAGCGTCTTTGACATATTTGACTATCTGGGTGGCGGGGTTACCCCAGAAGAACTTCTGGAAGACTTTCCAAAACTCTCGATCGAGGATATTCGTGCCTGCTATTCCTACGCAGCCGACCGGGAGCGTCGCACTCGAGCTGTCCCTCATGAAACTGCTGTTTGACGAGAATTTGTCATTCCGGCTGCCAGCGCTGCTAACGGATCTCACACTCAAAAGCTTTCATGTTGACGCCTTCGCGCTCGGGGGAAAAACCGATGAAGAAATTTGGACGTTCGCGAACAATAATGGAATGCCAGTAGTTTCGAAGGACTCCGATTTCAGCGAAAGAGCCATCTTGAGAGGCTCCCCTCCCAAAGTCATTTGGTTGAGAATAGGCAACTGCTCCACCAACGCGATCGTCGATCTTCTGACACGGAATCGGATTGAAATTGTGGATTTTCTGAACTCCGAAGAAGACATCCTGACACTGATTTAATAGACTACTTAGAAGGGGCCAGCTTTCTCTCCAGCCGAATCCTCAGCTCAGCAAGAATGGCATGATCGGTATCTGCTGCCAAATTCAACCACTCATTCGGATCCGATTCGTGATCGTAGAGCTCCTCACTGCCGTCACTATATCGAACGTAGCGCCAGCGATCGGTTCGCAGTGCGTGGTGATCGCTGAACGTTGTGACAATCCCTCCAGGGTTGCTCTTTGTTGGATCGCGTAAATAAGGAAGCAGAGATTCGCCGTCTAAACGGTGGAGAGACTCCACTCCGATGATATCCATGATGGTGGGATAGATCGATAGCAGATCGACAGGAGCATCACATCGAGCGGCTGCAACGCCAGGGCCCATCACAATCAGAGGGACTCGCGTAGTCTGTTCCCAGAGCGCTGCCTTGCCCCAATGCTCTTTTTCACCGAGGTGCCATCCATGATCAGAAAACAAAATTACCCAGGTGTTTTCAGCATATTCGCTCTTGTCCAGGGCGGAGATGATCTTGCCAACCGCTGCGTCAGCCGACCAGACTGCTGCGAGATAGGCTTGGACAATTTCCGCCCACGCATCATTGGCTAATACCCAATCGTGTTGCCAGAGACCCGGTGCTTCAATATCGATCTCCCGACGCGGCTTCTTCCCAAAGTAGGGCAGATCGGCGTTATCGTCCGATTTCACCTCGGGCAAACTGATAGCTTCAATTGGAAACTGTGCGAAGTCTTCCTCCGTCGCATAAAGCGGTGTGTGAGGTCGGAAAAGACCACAGCCAATGAGGAAAGGTCGGTCATGTCGGTCTTTCAGTAAATCAGAGGTTCGACTGGCGATTTCATCATCGAAACTGGCCGCAAAAGGGTCTTCCGGTTTCGGCCCGCCTCTCCGCCACCGATCCGCGGTGGGGATGCCCCAGTCAGACAATCCGTCACCTTCGGTGTAGTTGAGATGCGGATCGAGTCGCGGTCCGTAGCCATACTTTCGTTGTTGTTGCCAATCATCTCCGATCCGATTTCCATGACCGAGGTGGAATAACTTTCCGAGCCCGATCGTACGATAGCCAGCCGCCCCGACGGCCTGAGGCAGAGTAACAATGTCGGCAAATTCGGCTAAATCCCGGAAAAAACCGGAGTGATTGGTCGTTATTCCCGTGATGTGCGGATGCAGACCGGTCCACAGAGAAGCGCGAGACGGGTTGCAGACGGGAGAATTACAATGGGCGTTGGTGAAGAGAACGCCCCGCTCGGCTAGAGCATCGATATGCGGCGTCTTCGCATCGGGATGACCGCCCAGACAACCAACATAGTCGTTGAGGTCATCGATCACGATGAGAAGGACATTTGGCCGTTCCTCGGCGAAAGATACCGAGAAAAGGAGCGTCCCCAGAATGATACCCAATCGATTCATTCAGCTCTGAGCGGAGGCGCAGCCAGCAACTCACCGATGATGGCTTCGAGCACCCGGGGGTGCTCCCGTATCTTCACATAGCGGTGCTTTTTTGGGTAGTCCCTGACCCACTCGGTATGCCCGTCGCTGTCGATCACAACTCGCCCTCCGTCGATCACCTGCCAGTGCTCTTCCTGCATTCCACGTACCGAAATCAGCACGGTCGCGAGGTCATGATTTTGCTTTCCATGGCTCAGGGAGAAACCACCCCGATACGGGCGCAGCTCATAGGCCCGACGCACAGGATTCTCTTTTGGCGCCTCGATCAGTTCATCTCCATTGAACATGGCATCTCCAACTTCGAATCCCTGCCAGACGATAGGAGTGGGCCACTCATTGGTTACCGTGACAGCCGCCGCCG
>JBCCBR010000102.1:0-9365 GCA_039033935.1 Verrucomicrobiota bacterium | reverse complement strand
TGCTGACCAACATCGCGGGCCAATACTTACCGGGCGCCCCGCGGGAAGAAGGCGATCGTCATCCCTTCCGCTTCAAACCTCCAGATCGTCCTTGAGGGACACTTGGTGCTCGTCGGTGTCGTCGCAGGCCTCCTCATACTCGAGCGAAGAGACCAGCTCTTCAACCCACTCGAAACGCTCCGGCCTCGTCACGACCCATATTTCCTCAACGCCCTCTGCCGCCGAGCACGCTGCGATGGCGTGAGCAAGGACAGGTCGACCGGCCAAATCAGAGGCCAATTTGTCGAAACCCATCCTCCTGCTGCTACCCGCAGCAACAATCACGAAGGCAAGGGAGGGCATCTTCGGGACACACGCAAAATCATCCGAGGTGGCTCATCACCGCCTGAGACAGCGCCTTTCCGTCGGCCCGCCCCGCGACTCGCTCCTGGAGCAATTTCATGACCTGTCCCATTTCTTTCCTCGAAGTCGCGCCAACCTCCGCAATCGCCTCTTTCACGAGAGCTTCTAACTCAGCCGCGGCGAGCGGCTGCGGGAGATAGCTTTGCAGTAATTTGAGCTCTGTCTCTTCCTGCTCGACCAGCTCACTGCGGCCCGCTTTTTCATACTGCTCGATCGAGTCCTGCCGCTTTTTTACCTCTTTTCGGATCACAGCAGATACCTCACTGTCGTCAAGTTCGGCATCAGCCCCGCCTTTTTCGATCGCGGCATTTTTGATCGAGGACTTGAGCATGCGAAGTGTATTCAGCGCGAGTGAATCTTTCGCACGCATCGCTGATTTCATGTCCTCCGTAATTTGATTGGCCAGTTCGCTCATGGGGCTATCCTACTCAGAATCGAATCCTTTGCGACGTGAAAACCTCGACAACTCCGGAAACACCTACTGAGCCCAAGCCTCGCAAAGGCGGCTCCCAGATTGGGGGACGCCTCTGGAAAACCTGCCTCGGTCTGCTCGTGGCAGGGGCTGGCTGGATTTTTGTGCTCTATCTCTGGGGCAGCTACCAGCGCGCGAAGGTGATGGACGATTGGGTCGAAGTCCCTGCATCGATTGTTTCCAGTGAAATCGATGACAGCGCCCTGACCCAGAGAGGGACCCCCAAGTATCGCCTTGATGTTCGCTATGACTACGTGTTCGAAGGGAAGGACTACCGTGGAAACCGAGTGACACGGCTTCCAGTTGAAAGTGGCCATCTCGGAAAGGTTCAGAAAAAGCAGGAAGACTTCCGGACGGGACAGGTCGTGAGCGCTTTTGTGAACCCGCAGGAACCCTCAACCGCAGTTCTAAAGCGGGATACGAAAGCGCCGCTTTACTCGATCTGGTTCCCGTTCCTCTTTGTCTTCGGAGGCCTTGGGATATCGATCACCGCCTGGATCAGGCGGTAGATTCTCAGTATCAGCTGTCTGACCTAACTTTAAGCAGCAGCGGGCTGGGTGTTACCCAAAGTGAACTCAAGAAGCTGCCCGATCCTCTCTCTCATTGCGGAGCGAGGAACGATGAGATCGATCAACCCGTGCTCGAGTAAGAATTCAGCCGTCTGGAAGCCCGGAGGAAGATCCTGGTGGGTCGTTTCTTTGACAACTCGAGGCCCAGCAAAGCCGATCATGCAATTCGGCTCGGCAATAATGATATCGCCAAGAGTCGCAAAACTTGCGGTGACGCCTCCCGTGGTTGGGTGGGTCAGAACAGCGACATAGGGGAGTCCAGCCTCATGGTGGCGAGCGAGAGCCCCGCTGGTCTTGGCCATTTGCATCAGGCTGAGAATCCCTTCGTGCATCCTCGCCCCGCCCGAGGCGCTCACGATGATGGCCCCGCGTCCCTCTGCAGTTGCCGTCTCGATCACTCGCGTGAGCTTTTCACCGACGGCAGATCCCATGCTCGCTCCGAGAAATCTGAAATCCATCACCCCGATGGTGACCGGCTGACCGTTGATTGTTCCCCTGCCCGAAAGGACCGCATCTCTCAACCCAGTCTTTGCCTGGTTCGATTTGATTTTGTCCGGATACCCTTTGAAACCGAGCGTATCGACAGCTTCGATGCCGGCATCCATTTCCTCAAAGCTGCCTTCATCAAGCAGCAGCTCGACGCGCTCCTGCGAAGTCAGCGTGAAATGATGCTCGCATTTGGTGCAGACCCGATGGCGCTGCTGCAGGGTTAATTCATCGATGATAGCTCCGCAGGAAGGACACTTGTTCCAGAGACCCTCTGGCATGTCGGACTTCTTTTTCCCGAGAGACTTGATTGAGCGTTTCTTAAAAATACCCATGGCTTATTGGACGATTCGTTGCGGAGCTTCAAACGTGCCAAACGATACCGAGCTTCAGGACCGATACAAACGAATTCACCCCGTCGTGATAACGCTTTAGAACTCTTGATTATCAACCTCTAAGAGCGCCGAGGGCGATCAACCTTTCGGGCTGAAAAGCAGTTCTCAGGACCTCAGCGCAATGGGAGAGCGTCGCTCCGGTTGTGATAACATCGTCTACCAAAATGAAGGAATCGCCCTCTTTCGGCCACGCTTGCGAGGGAAATCGCCTGCGACGCAGCGCAAATGCGCCAGCCAGATTCGAGAGTCTCGCAGACCGATCGAGCTGGGCCTGACGGGGTGTCGCGCGGACTCGCCTGAGACCTGACCAGAGCTTGAATTCGCACTCGGCAGGTGCCTGCCGGGTAAACTGCCGCGCAATTTCCTCCGCCTGGTTAAACCCGCGGGTCTTGAGACGACGTCGATGCAGGGGAACTGGCACGATCCACCAGGGCCCAGGCCCGATTCTCGGATCCGACAAGTTTTGCAACAGAAGTTTGGCGAGAGGCCGAGCCAGATGAATCGAGCCTCGGTATTTCAATCCATGCACCAGATCCCGCGATAGGGTGGTGCCGAGACACGCTCCTCTCGCAAAATCGAAGTGCAGCTCAAGACCACGGCAATTGCTGCATTCAAACTCGGTCGGCAGGTCTCCCTCAAAACTCTGCCCGCAACGGTCGCAAAAATTTCCTTCGATCGGGATGATCTTCTTTGCGCAGGCTTCACATAGGTAGGGGAAACCGACCTGACGGCTAGGATCCAGGTTGATATCACAGCCGTGGCACTGGGCTGGGAACACCAGGGACTCAAGTGGGCCGGAGACTCTTTCCCATTTCATCGAAAGCATCAGTCCACCACAGCTGTGGACCTTTTCCGAAAACAGACCCAGAGAATGGTCCAGGTAATGACCACGATCAGGCAGGACACCATCCCAACCCTGAGGCTGTCGCCGAGCCATGGCATCAGTGTTCCTCGCTCGAAGGTCATTTCTGTGATTGGACTGGTCGTCTTGACCCCGAAAACCCATCCCGCATGAAGCCCGATTGGGAGCCACAAGGATTTCGTGATTTCACGCGCCCAACCGAGCACGAGTCCGATCGCGAGCAGCACCGCGAATTCGGCAAGCAGGAAATCCCACTCCAAGAAGAGGCTCGCGACATGGGCAAAGATCGCCCCGACGAGCCAAAAACCCGTCGACCAATTCACCGCGCCGACGTCGAGATCGTGCGGAGCCTGCAAAAAATGTACGGCTGCGAAAACGATCGCAACCGTCCAGAAAACGACCCGGCCCGAGAGGATCGGTTTCAGTAACGCATAAAAGGCGCCCCGAAAGACGAGTTCTTCAAGAAAGGCAACCGCCAGCGCGGTCCCGAAAGCCCCGAGCAGGATTTCGAAAATGCCTTTTGCCGATTCCTCCTTGGCATACCAGCCCGTCATGAGGTAGGCCCCCATCAATGCGAGCAGAAGACCCGCAGCCAATCCAAAGCCGAGCGCGAAGTCGCGCACTGGCCTCGTGTTGGGCTCAAGGAGAAGCCTTTCCCGCAGGGACTGCCTCGAATCTGACTTCGCGACCCCAGATCGGATCCAGCGAATAGTCGGCCCGATCAAGATGACCACAGCAAGGAGGACGGCCCGGTTGAAGTAGCGCTGGAATCGCGCCCGATCCATCGAGCCATGGAGGCCCTCAAAAGGTCCCCCAAGCAGCCACCCTTGCGCGACGACGTGTTTACCGCCCCAGAACAACGGCGGAGCTAATAAGCACGCCAACAAGATCGTTCCGATCAGGAAGACGAGCAGCTTCACCGCTGTCGACTCCCACCAGTGGACTCGTCCCATCCCAGCCCCTAATCTGAAACCGTGTCATTGGCAATGGTAGATGCCTTTATTCCGCCTCGATCGACTCGACAAAAGGCTTTCCGGGATTTTCGATTCAGTGTAAGTTGCCCGGCCTTCCCGCGCTCTATGAGGAAGGCACCGCGACCAACTTCGACCGCACCTGCCGCCAGCTCCTTTCAAGCCACTCTCAACATGGTCACTACCCTTCACACGAAACATTCACCCGCGATTCTGATCGCTCTTCTCACGATCGGCTGCTTTGCGAGTTCCTGCCTCAGAGCTGAGGCCAACTACGGCGAGCTCGCCGAGCGCGTCAGCGAGATGCTGGAGGAAGAGCATTTCCTCCGTCAGGATTTCGACGACAGCATGTCGGAGCGGACCCTCGACTCCTACATCGAGATGCTCGATTTCAGCCGAGTCTATTTCACGGCTGAAGATATTGAAAAATTCCGAGCCGCCCACCTCACCACGATCGACGACCAGATCGCGCAGGATGCGATCCCGGCAGCCTTCGAAATCTACAAAGTTTATGAAGAGCGAGTCCAGGATCGGATCGCTTTCATTGAGACTCTGATCCAGCCGGGCGTCTTCACCTACGATGGAGACGGGAGCGTCCAGCGCAGCCGCAAAGATGCGGAATGGGCGTCCAGCGGTGCCGAGCATGATGATCTCTGGCGGCGCTTGATCGAGGCCGACCTGATTCGGGAAAAAATGATCGCCGACTCTCTTGAAGAGGAGAGGCTCAAAGCGATCGAAGAAGGCAAGCCACCCAAAGAAAGCGACGAGGATGAAGAGTCGATCTATGAAAAAGTGAGCAGCCGCTACGACCGCATCCTTCAGCGGGTCAGCGAAAACACGACGGAAGACGTCGCGACTTTTTTCATCAAGGCAATCAGCCACGCTTACGATCCTCACTCGGAGTATTTCTCCCAGCAGCAATACGACAATTTCCGGATCGGAATGAACAAGTCTCTCACCGGCATCGGAGCGATGCTGCAGGAAGACGAAGAGCAGGGTGGAGCAACGATCGAAGGTCTTGTGGTCGGTGGGCCAGCCGCGAAAGACGGAGAGCTCGAAGTGAAAGATCGCGTTATTGGGGTAGCGCAGGATGACGATGAGTTCGTCGATGTGATCGACGCCGATCTGGGGGATATCGTTGACCTGATCCGAGGTGAGATCGGGACCACCGTGAGACTCAAGGTCATTCCTCTGGAGCGGCCCGACGAGATCAAAATCGTCGATATCGTCCGGGATCGAGTCGATCTGAAGGAGTCGCTTGCGACTGCTGACCTCATCATCACCCAGGATCCCGAGGGCAACGAGCAGAAGATTGGCTGGATTGTGCTTCCCTCTTTCTACGCTGACATGGACGGTGGCAAGACCAGCACGACCAAAGACGTCCGCCGTCTCATTACCCGCCTCGTCATCGAAGGCGTCGACGGGATTGTCGTCGATCTCCGCAATAACGGAGGCGGCTCACTCGAAGAAGCGATCAACATGACCGGTCTTTTCATCCGCCGCGGTCCGGTCGTTCAGTCGGTCGACTTCGCTAATCGGCGCGATCAAAAGAGTTCGCGAAATGGTGAGGCGGTCTACAGCGGTCCTCTCGCTGTGCTCATCAACAAAGCGAGCGCATCGGCATCTGAGATCTTTGCCGCAGCACTGCAGGATTATGGCCGTGCCGTTGTCGTCGGCGGTCAGTCGAGCTTCGGCAAAGGCACCGTGCAGCAGCTGCGTCCCGTCATCAGCGGGTCTGTTCTCCTGCCATTTAATCGGGCCGCCAATCAGCAGGGAGCCCTCAAGCTGACGATACAGACTTTTTACCGGATCAACGGAGACTCTACCCAACGCGATGGAGTGATCCCCGACATCATTCTGCCGTCGGCCCTCGATGTCGCGGAGATCGGCGAAGCGACGCTACCGAACGCGCTCGAAGTCGCCCCGATCAAACCCTCCCGATACCAGCCATTTTTCGAACAGCCACTCCCGATTGAGCTGCTCCAGCAGGCTTCCGAAGCGCGGGTCGCGTCGGGTCAGGGATTCAAATACATCCTCGAAAACATCGACCGCGAAATCCAGCGCCGGGACGAGAATCGCCTCTCCCTCAACCTCGCTCAGCGCAAGCGCGAGTCGGACGAGATCGAACGTCTTGCCGAAGAACGCAAGCAGGAGCGCATTCAGCGTTACAACCGAATCCGCAAAGAAGAGGAGGGTCTCTTCGCCGTCTACACCTTCACCCAGGATAATGTTCTGAGCGAGGGCAGGACCCTAAAAACAGAGATCAGTGAAGAGGAGCTCAGCGGCATGTCACGCGGCAGTCAGGAAGACGAAGAAGCCGATCCGGAAGAGAAGGCTCTCGAGTATCCCCATGGGTTTGACCCGCACGAGCGCGAGACCATTCACATCATTCAAGACCTCATCGCGATCGATGAGACCGGCAAGCCGGTCAACATTTCTTCAGTCGAGCCGGAAAGTCGTCCCGCGACGGTTCCGATCGAGGAAAACACCGGGGCGGTTGCCCAGTAGCCCGCCACTCAAACCCGCTTCTTCGCCGCTTCAGTAGCAGTGAAGGGGGCGGGTATTTTGCAAGGTTCTGCGCCCGACTCGTCAAATAAAGAGGCACAGAGCTTTGCAACGATGAAAACAACCCGATACCTCATTGGCACTTTCGCCGCCCTTGCCTTATTCGCTGGTGGCTTCATCGGGAATACCACGGTCGCTGCAGACGGTGATCTCCAGATCATCAAATTCGAAGCTGACTGGTGTTCGCACTGCGCGAGATTGAAGCCAGTATTCGCCAAGGTCTCCGAGGCCTACTCGTCAGACGCGAGTTTTAGGTCCGTCGATATCGACACCAACACCTCACTCGCGAACCGCTATTCAGTCGCGGCTGTCCCGACGATCATCGCAGTGAAAGACGGTCGTGTCGTCGGCCGCCTCACCGGCTACCAGTCAGAGGGCAAACTAAAGAGCTTTATCCGAAAGCATCGCTAGTGTGCTGAGCGACAAGGGCGTTGAAGAATTCGCGAGTCATTTTTTTCCAAATCAAGGCGCGAGGAGTGAGCGAAGCTAAGCTTCGTGATCGACGAGTAACGCAGAGTTGGGAAAAAAGGGCTGCGAAATTCCAAAAATACCCCGAGCGAAGCGAGCCCATTTAAAAATCCTTTGAACTTCTTTCTTTAACGAACTTAGCGTGAGGCACACTTGCTCGAGGCTCGGCGGAAGGGCTTCTGCCCCTCCCGCACCGGCACCTATCCCACCTCACCCGAGCATCAGCCGATCCATCATCGCGTTGAGCTTCTCGGGCCCAAGCCCCGGCACCTCTTCGACTTCGTCGAACGACCGATATGGACGGTGGTTAATAATGACCTCGGCAAGCTTCGGTCCGATCCCCGGCAGCGTCATGATTTCCTCCATCGTCGCGCTATTCAGGTCAATCACTGGCCCACTAGGAGCACATTCCTCATCTCCCCAGTCGTCGGGAGCCTGCTCTGAATCATGGGCGTCAGCGACCTCAGACTCGGTGATCTGGTCGGGCTCAGCTGCGATTGCCTCATCGTCAACACTTTCCGATTTCTCCGCTTCCGCTTCGCGATCTGGCCAATCCTGGACTGGCTCATGTTGCTCCTCGTCCTGGTGAGGATCATGCCACTCATCGTGTTCACCGTGGTGGTAAGGATCGTCGTGGTAGGGGTCGCCATGATGATCATCGTGCCAGCTTTCGTCGTGATCATCTCCATGAAGACCATCGCGAGCGATCGTTTCATGATGCTCGTCAGCATAGAGATCGGCGTGATCTTTTTCGTAACGCTCGATTTCTTCGCGGTGGAGCTCTTCCTTCTCGTCCTCAGAGAGCTCATCTGACGGAGTTGAATAAAGCCGCTCGAGTCGGGCGCGACGGGCCTCTTCCTCCCGCCTTTCTTTGCGCGCTCGCCCTCGCTCGATCACCGTCGCGATGACGATGCATATCTCATAGAGAATCACCATCGGTCCGGCCAGCATGCCGAGTGTGAGAATATCGGGTGGTGTCAGCAGGGCAGCGGAGACCATGATGATGATCCACGCGTAGGTCCGAGTTGCCCGCATTACCCGGGCGGTAAGCAACTCGAGCTTCACCAGGATCGTCACCACCACTGGAAGCTGGAAGCTGATTCCAAAGACCAGCACCAATCGGGTGATAAACTTGATGTATTCCCCGATCCGGTAAATGCTCGACCCGCCCTTGGTCTCAAGGATGATGATTTTTTCGCGCGTCTCATCGTAGCGGAGACTCAACTTGTCACCGTCGAGCGTTGCGAACATTCCGACCACGTAGTCTCTGACTTGTTCGCGGAGCTCGGGGGGAAGCGGATTCTCGGGCTCCACTGCCTCAGCCTCTCCTTCCACTTGCTCGACGGGTGAAGACTCAGATTCCAGAGTCTCCTCATCTCCCGGTGTATCAGACTCATCCTCTGCCCCAAGTGGCCTGATGACTCGACCATCGATCCCAATCAGCTGAAACTCGGCCACCGGTTTACTCTGCGCTACAGCCTGAGGATCGAGATTCGATATCCGTTTGTTCTCAAACTCGTAGAAAAATTTGAGGGCAATTGGCGCAGCCAGGAAAAACGCAAAAGACACGCCGAGGAGGAAAAGCATAAAGCCGATCAATGCCCCAGGGATGATCGCTCTTTTCTCGGCCTGCCGCAGTCCCGGGAGCAGAAACTGAAAGAGAAAGTAAACCGTGAAAGGAAAGGACACAATAATCCCGGCGAAGAGCGACACCTTCAGCATCAGGACGATGAATTCCGGTGGACTTAGCGTGATAAACTCAGTCCGCTCCCACAGCGTGACCCCCTCCGTGACAAAGACGCGCTTGGCTGGTAGCTGGACCAGCTCGAAGATCTGGGTGTGGAATACAAACGCCCCCGCAGTCGCAATCGCTAAGGTCAGGATAATCCGAAACAGCGTTACCCGAAGATCCTCGAGATGATCGAGAAATGGCTTCTCGTGAGGATCGAATCCGTCATCAGCACCCGGGCGGGCACGACCCGCTTCTTCACGAATTTTGAAGAGTTTCTCAAAGGCACCTTTTAACATGACATCGGGTTTTTTATCAGGGGGCGGCACTGTAGCGCGAATTACCAAAACGGCAAAGCAGCGCAAAACGCGTCACGCAGAACCGGTTTCGAGGCGGCTTGTGTCAGATCATGAAACTTGAGAATTTTCTCAGTTTCGAATCCTATC
>JBCCBR010000101.1:0-9365 GCA_039033935.1 Verrucomicrobiota bacterium | reverse complement strand
TCGCAGCAGGCTGCAAATTGATCTCTCTCCCACGGGTCGATCAATCCACCCTGATCGAGAGCTCTCAGGAAGGCCCCTTCCGCGTGAAAATTGCCTCGCCCGATGCGCCGGTTTTCGACCTTTTCCGCAGTGGCGATCACGGATCACCGGAAGGCATCGCCGGCACGGACCGGCGCAGATTCAGCGAAGCACCGGAAGGTGATCTCTGGCTCAGCTTCGAGGATGGACAGCCCGCTCTGATTCGGCCTCAGGCCAACCGCTACTGGTGGATGATCCCCCTCCGCGACGTGCCCGGGAATTTTGCAGGTCGGGTCGAATTTCTCCCGATGCTCGCTGAACTCCTTCTGGTCGACCGAAGCAACGATGCGGGCAATACTCTCGCGACCGACTTCGAGCCTGGGGAGTCGGTGCTTTGGACCGCGCCCGAGTCGATTGACCTCGATCGCCTCTCTCTCGAAACCGACGGTTCACCGATGGAAAGTTCAAGCGAAGAGGTCTCCCACCCGTTCGTCCCCCTCGAAGGCGATCGCTACGAGACGGCTCCCTTTACCGTCCCTGGGCTCTATCGTTGGTCATTGGATGAAGAGGCGGTTGGGATCTCAGCAGTCAATTTTCCAACGATTGAATCGGATCTCACCTCGCTCAGCCTCGAAGAAGCTCGCAGCAATGCCGCAGTCGCCGTCGCTGGTGGGGCAGCGGTGCGGGACCTCCGGGATGGGATCAGTCTCTGGCCCTGGCTGCTCGCCGCCGCTGCTTGCTTTTTTGTAAGCGAAAGTCTCGTCGCCTCCTGGGCCGCCCGCACTGCCTGAGCCAACACTGCACCAACTTGAACGCCCTCGCTGATATAACCCTCAACCCGACCGCATCGACGCCGCACCTCGTCTTGCTCGCCCTGGTCATCGCGGCGGCTGTTGTCTGGCTAAGCTGGCGTGGCACGATCACCTTGCCAATCGCGAAGCGGGTCTTGGTAGCCGCCTGCCGCGCTCTCATTGTCGCGTGCCTCCTGCTGCTGGCGCTTAATCCGGGACGCTGGGTCGAGGAACGTGAGGAAACCTCCCATTTCTGGACTGTATTGGTTGATCGCAGCCTCAGCATGAAGACTGAGGATCCCCTCGCCGACTCAGGGGAGCAAGGGCCTTCGCGCTGGGAGCGCGCCATCTCGCACGCGGGCACGATCGCTGAGTTGGCTGAGGCAGGGCCAGTCGAAATCTATCCGTTCAGCGATGATCTGGGGAGGGCTGACCGCGATCTCGAAGCAGTTGGCCCCGATGGGTTGTCGACAGATCTCGCCAGCGCAGCGGACTCACTTCTCACGCTCGCTCGAAATCGTCCCGATCGATTCCACGGAACAATCGTCCTGACCGATGGGCGGCAGACCGACCCCGCACGCGAGATCGAGCGGGTCGCCCTCCGATCCCGGGCGATGGAGGCTCCCTTCCTGATCCTGCCGATCGGTGGCGAAATTGAGCCGGTTGATCTCGCGCTCGAGCCTGCCCAGCGCCAGTTCGTTGCCTTCGAGAATCAGGAAGCACAGGTCAGCGCTCGTGTCGTTGCTGAAGGGCTCGGCCCGATCCGGCCAGAGATCGCTCTCCTCGCACCCGATGGGACTGAGATCGCTCGCGAGCAAGTCGAGCTGGCCCCTGGGGTCGACGAAGAGATCACGTTTACTTTCCCAGCGCCAGAGCCAGGGGTTCACCTCTATTCGTTCAAGACCCGCCAGTGGGAAGGCGAACGCATCATCGCCAACAACGAAGCGGCCTTCACCGTGACCGTGCTCGATGGCATCACCGAAGTATTCATGGCCGAGGGTGCCCCCTACTGGGATTCCAAGTTTCTTGCTCAAATGATCCGGCAACAGGAGAATCTTGAGGTCACCTCAGTCTATCGTCTCGCTGACGATCGCTTTTTCCGCGTGGAGACAGGTGACGACCGACCAACCGAGCAAGCTGGAAATATATTTCCAGATACCGCCGAAGCTCTCGGCCGCTACGATCTGATCGTCTTTGGGAAAGGCGTCGAATACTTTCTCGATGAGACTCGCCTCGCCCTTCTTAGTGAATTCGTTAGGGACCGCGGCGGAGCGATTCTTTTCACCCGCGGAAAACCCTACCGGGGCCAATTCGAAGGCATCGAGTTTCTCGAGCCGGTCAAGTGGGGTGAGCGTGTCGGAGAGCCGCTCCAGCTCTCTCCGACTGAGGCAGGCGAGGCCGCCGGACTTTTTGGCGGATTGCTTCCCGGAGTCGGCGACCCGGTCTGGTCGCAGCTCCCCGAAATCCGTGATTCGCACCAGTGCCTCGAGACGAAGGCTTTTACAGAAATCCTGCTCGAAGGAAAATGGAGCCTCGATGGGCGTGAGCGGAGTTTGCCCATCCTCATGAGTCGCCGCTTCGGCCGTGGCATGATCGTGACGCTCAATGCCGATGGTCTCTGGCAGTGGGACTTCTTTCCATCTGACCAGGGGGTCGAAGGCCAATACGAGCGCTTCTGGGGCCAGCTCATGCAGTGGGCGATCACGTTTTCCGAGTTTCTCCCGGGTCAGGATCTCTCACTTCATCTCGACGAATCAATCGTCCGACCGGGCGATCCGATCCGAGCGAGAATCGGGCATCGCGGCGGGAATGGCGAGAGCGAGCCTCAACCTCAGCTGCGACTCTACTCCG
This sequence comes from Verrucomicrobiota bacterium, assembly GCA_039033935.1. Taxonomy (GTDB): domain Bacteria; phylum Verrucomicrobiota; class Verrucomicrobiia; order Verrucomicrobiales; family DEV007; genus Arctic95D-9. The sequence goes on along the minus strand of JBCCBR010000101.1, from coordinate 6,705 downwards.
GCGATTCCTTGGTCCGCGAAATCCCCGCCTCTCGACCTTCGGCAGCCTCCGCTCGATGGGAAGCGGCCCTCACCCTGACCGAGCCGGGCCCCTACCGAGTCGAAGCGATCGACCTCAATGCCCAGTCGGAGGACACGGATCCTGCGAGCCAGTCAAGGGCGGGCCCTAGTCTCCCGATCACGGTGCTCCCGCGGCCCGGCGAAACCGAGCAGCTCAGCGCCGACATTGAATTCTTGGAACGCTTTGCCGAGCTCTCGGGAGGTCGCATCATTTCGGAGGACGATCTCGCTGAAGTGGTCTCGGAATTAAATTCCCCACAAGAGACTGTTGATCGGGAAAAAGCCGTCTGGAAACCACTCTGGGATCGCTGGGAATTGTGCGCGATGGTGCTTTTCATTGCCGGTCTGGAGTGGTTTACTCGAAGAAGGTCGGGGCTGCTATGAGTGCGAAAGTCGATTCAGCAGAGAAAAAAGTGGTAGGGAAGCCGCCACCGCTCCCTCACGTCCGCAGCTTTCGCCGCGACCTCGGTCGCGCCCTCTATGCCTGGAAGGCTGGTTTGTTTCGAGTCGAGCTGCTGAAGATCGCGCTGATCGCGGTCATTGCTGCAGCCTCGCTTCTGGTGATCGATTTTTATCTGGCCCTGCCGAGTGCGGTGCGTGTCGTCCTCCTGATCCTCGGGGGTCTCGCCGCATTCACAGCGCTTGGCCTGGCCTGGACTTCGATCCGGAGACTGACCCTCGCGGATGTCGCGCGTCGAATCGACCAGCTCGGCAAGAGCGCTCGCCATCCCGTCCTTTCAGCTCACGAGCTCCTCAGCACCACCTCGACGACATCTCCAGATTCGCAGGGCGGTCTCACCCGATTCCTGATTGATCGCTCGATCATCACTGCCAACGCGACTCTCTCGGCGGTGCCCCTCGGATCAGTGCGGCCAAAAGAAAAACTGCGTCCGGCCTGGAGTCGCTTGCTGATCGCTCTTGCGATTCTCGCGGTCGTCGCTGCCCTTTGTTGGCCAATCGCATCCGTCCTTTTCAGCCGGCTCGCGCTGCCATGGCGAGACATCCCGCCCTACAGTCCGCTTGAATTCGTGATCACTCCGGCAACTCCCGAGGTTCACTACGGAGACGATGCCGCGATCGAGGTGGCGATTACGGGCAGCTCCATTGATCATCCGGTCCGATTTCTCTCCCGCGCCATCGACTCGGAGGACGACGCTGTCTTTGAGACGCTCTGTTTTCAGGATGGTCCCGACCGTTACGCGCAACGCCTCGAGCGGGTGGTGCGTCCGACCGAGTTCGCTATTGCCGTTGGCAAAGCCCGGAGCCGCTGGCACTCGATCGATCTCTTACTGGAGCCCAAAGTCGCGCTCGCCTCGGTCACGGTGACGCCTCCACGCTACGCCGGACAAACTCCCCAGACTTTTCTCATCGGGGAAAAGCCTCTCGCCTCGTTGCGAGGTTCCACCGTCGCTCTCACCGTGACCAGCAACCGCCCGCTCAACGATGGCGAAATCACCCTCACCCCGACAGATGCTCCCGAGGGCGCAAGCCGCGGCATTCTTGGTAGGCGGAGTGGCACCCAATCGATCGAGTTCGAATGGGAGCTGGAAGAAGAAGCCGAGCTCGAAGTGGTGATTCGCGATGTCCGAGGCACCGCCAACCGGGATCTCCTTGCGATCAATCAGCGACTGGTTCCAGACAAGTCGCCGACCCTTGAGTTGGAAAAGCCACCCCTGCACCTCATGGCGACGCCTTCGATTTCAGTTCCGATTCAGATCTCGGCGACCGATGACCTCGGGCTCTCGCGAGTCGAGATGGTTCGCACCGTGGTTGGCTATCGCGACCGCAGTGAGCAGATCGGCCCAGGGATGAACACGCTGACGAAGCGGCGTTTCGACTTCAAATCGGGGCTCGATCTACTCGATCTCGGAGTGCGTCCGGGAGAGACTCTGGAACTCTATTTCCAAGCGACCGATCACAACCCCTCACTCCTCGGAGTCGCCTCCTCGGAGATGGCCCGGATCCAGATCATCTCCGACGAAGAATACGCCGATATCATTCGTACGCGGACGACCCTGCGGGAATTCAGCGAGCGCTATCGGGTCATGAATCGCACTCTCGATGAGCTCCGGGAAAAGCTCGAAAAACTGCAGGAAGCAATCGACTCAGAAGATGCCGAGGCCATTGCCGCGGCTCGCGAAGAGGCTGCCGCCGCGGCCCGTGTCGCCGAAGATCTTTTCAGCAAGCTCGCTCAAGACTTCGCTGCCTTCGACCTCGAACGCGAGACACTTGAGCGAGCTACCGAGATGAGCCAGCAGCTGGAGCGAATTGGCGATCGTCTCGCCCCCGACGCTGATCCCGCTTCGGCGGAAGAAATTCAACAAATGCTCGCCGATCTTGGCCAATCGAAGGAGCCTTTCCGGGAAGATCAGGCTCAGGCCGAAGAAGCTGAAGCTGTCGCTCGCCTCATGCAAAAGGCGGTCGAATTTTCCCGCCTCGCGCAGGAGCAGGATACCCTGGCCCGACGCCTCAAGCGATTCGAAGCAGAGACCCGAGCAACCGATCAGCCCCTCCTCGACTCCCTTGGAGAGAGCCAGGACCAAATCGCCGACTCACTTCGCGATTTCACTCGGGAGATGCGAGAGGCGATTCAGGAGCTGCCGGTCGGCTACGAAGATCTCGCTGAATCAGCCCGCCAGTTTATGAATCAGGTGATCGACTCGGGCGCACGTGAGGACATGGGCACATCGACAACAGCCGCCGGAAACGAAGACGGCTCGCGTTCTTTTCAATACAGCTCACTCGCCGCTGAAAAACTACAAGCGATCCTCGAAGGCGAGGGTGAGAACGCATCAGAATTCGGGCAGCTCGCCAACGGAACGATCCCGTTTAACATGCCGGGATCCCTGAAAAAAACACTTTCTGAAATGCTCTCCGCGCTGTGTCTCGGGATGCGGCTCGGCGACGGAAATGGACCGGGCAACCGTCCCGGCACTGGACGCGGCGGTGGTGGAGGAGCCGGTGGCGGCTACGGCGGCAATTCCGACGATGGCTTTGCCGTTGCCGGCTACACCGCTCTCGACATTCCCGTCCTCGGGCCCACCCGGATGAGACTTCAGGACATCCCCTCGTCTCGAATGGGTGATGAAGAGGATCAGTCGCAGACCGCTGCCACCGCCCCGAATGAAGCTGCGGCAGGTGATCGCATCACCAGCACCGGCGGAGAAGAAGCCGCTGCGAGCCCACTCGATTTTGGATCCGTCCCTGAAAAATACCGCGACGCGGTAAAGCGCTACTTCACCCCAGACGACGCCTCGATAACAATCCGACCTAAGACAGCTGAATAACAGACTAACCTGATTCACCCATGAACACGCGCCATTTCTTTATCCCGTGCCTCATCGCTTTGCTGCTTGCACCCGTCTCGCGCGCTGACGAAAGCGTCATCCAATGCGCCAATTTGATCTACGCTGGAACCAAAACTTCCCGCTGTTTCAGCGATCAGTTTCTCACTGCGATGCAGCAGAAGACGGCGATCCCGGTGGAACGACGCTTCCGCAGCGTCAAGCTCGGCTCCGACGAACTCTTCGATTATCCGTTTGTCATGATGACCGGTGAGTCGTCTTTTTTCCTGACATCAGGTGAACGTGAGAATTTGAAGCGCTACCTCGAAAACGGCGGATTCCTACTCGCTTCTGCGGGATGTTCGAATCAGGACTGGGGTCGATCGTTCCGCGCCGAAATGAAAAAAATCTTCGGCGACGACGAGCTTGCGGAAATCGACCTCGCCCATCCCATCTTTCGAACAGTCTACCAGATCGAAAAGCTCGAACTCTACAAGAGCAGCGGCGAAGCAACACTTGAGGGCATCGAGCTGGATGGCAAACTCGTCGTCGTCTACTCGGACGACGGGCTCAATGATACCTCGAATCGTGCCGGTTGCTGCTGCTGCGGGGGTAACGAAATCGCCAACGCCATGGAAGTAAACGTCAACGTCCTTTCCTACGCTTTGCTCTATTAAACTGCCGACTCAGACCATCCCAACTATGCCGCGCTTTGCGACAGCTCCCAGATTGTGGGTCGGGCTCATCGCGATACTCCTCGCCAATGCGCTCGCGGTGCCGCTGCCTGGTGCCCCCACCGACGGGGCTGGGCCTCTTCTTCCCGATTCCAGCACCTCGGTGTTGGAGGGTGCCATCCGCGAAGAGCTCCCCTGGTATGGTGACCTCGAAAATGCTCTCGGTGTTGCCAAAGAGGAATACCGCCCCGTCCTGGTCTTTTTCCACAGCCCCACCGACGGATGGAGCAAACGGATGAAAGCCCAGGTCTTCGCCGATGAAGCGGTCAAAAAGCACCTCGAGTTTTACGTCCGCGTCGAAATCGCAGTGGAGGGCAACGAAGATACCGCCGCAAAGTATCTCGTACGTGGTATCCCATCGATCCGACTCCTCTCCGCCGAGGGTCGCGTGCTCGGGGGGCGCGACGGATTTGTCGACACTCCAGCAATGGCGAGGATGCTCCAGGCTTCGCTCAATGCGGAATTCCTCCGCAAATCAGATCCTGAGTTTCAAAAGCTCATCACTGCGCTGGAAGAGAACGCGGTCACCCCGGATCAATGGCCGGAACTGATGTCGAATCTGGGCGACTCGCGCAAGCGGGACGCGCTGAGAGGTCACATTCTCAAACTCGACCCGTTTCCCCGCCTCGCCCTGGTCAGTCTCCTGGAAAATCCTCATCTCGCGGTTCGACTTGGCGCAATTGAAATACTCGAGGAGATCAGCGGCGACACCTTTGGATTCGATCCCTGGGCGGGCGGTCCCGGCTCTGTCGAAAATCAAGCGGCGGTCGCGAAATGGCAGTCATGGCTCGACCAGGGAAGCGACGGAGCAGTAGAGGCCGTTTACGGAATTCTCAGCGAAGACCAGATCGCAAGCTACATCCGCGACATTATCGGCGATGATCGCGACCGCGCCAATCGCGCTCGAAATATGCTTCGAAACGGAGGCGATAATGCCGCTGCCTCACTTCGCCAGTTTCTCGATCACAACAAAGACCTGCCGCCCCCAACTCGTAATCGGGTAAGGGAGCTCTACTATGCGTTGTCTCTCCCGGTTGTTGGCGGGAGCGACTCTGACACCGTCGCGAGCCGACTGATCAATGGCAATCTCGACGTCCGCCTCGAAACACTAGGGCAGCTCAAACAAGTTGGGCGCAGCTCCGTCCCCGTGTTGGGAGACTTCCTCGAAGATCCCGACCCTCTGATTCGCGAGACCTCGATCGACGCGGTCCTCACCGCCGGACGATCCCTCGCGGTCGATACCGTCGTCGAGCACCTCGAAACCGAGACCGACGAGGCCGTCCTCATCTCCGCCCTCCGTGCCATCGGGGTCAACGAAATCCGCCCGGCTGCTGACATGGTCGCGGGCTATGCCGCGCACGAATCGGAAGACATCGCCGTGATGGCCCTGGAAAGCCTTGCCGCTCTGCGAGCATCCGATCAGCGAGAGGCAATTGAAAGCGAGCTCAGTGATCCCCGCTGGCGAGTGCGGGTTGCAGCACTTGAGACAGTTGCTCGTTTCAAAAGCTCGTCCTACGCCGATGCGATTCGGCCTGCTCTGAAAGATCCCGATCCCTTCGTTCGCACAGCCGCGATTCAAACCCTTTCAGTCATCGGGAACACTCGTCATGGCAAGGATCTGATGGAAGTCTACGAGGACGATCCCGATCTGCGCGGACCTGTCGTGAGCGGCTTGCTGAAACTCGACATTCCTCTACCCAAAAAACTCGCCGACGATCTCAGAGGTGCCGAACCCGACCAGATTCTCTCCGTCCTCGATGCGATTGGAAACTCACGCGGGCGCGATCTGAGGCTGGTTGGGGAATTTCTCGCTCACTCGGATGTCGATGTCTCCTGTGCCGCGATTCGCATCGTGGGTGAGAACGGGATGGAACAACGCAACTTTCAGCAGGCCTTCGCCGACATTCTTGAGTCTGATCGGGCGCCGCAGATCAATGCAGCTCTCGAGTCGATGAGTTTCGCGCAGAGGCAATACCAATACTTTGCAAGCAGGCAGGGCCTCAATACAAGTGAGGAGTCGATGCCCCCGGATATTCAGCAGATCTACGACTCGTTTCTGCAAAGCCCCGCATCTCCGGGGAGCTCGACCAAGGTCCGAGCCGATCCTCTCTCTGCTGTCATTAACGCGACCCGTCCCTACCTCAATGACACCGATGAGTCTCGCCGTCACGCTGCTTCACTGCTTCTCACCAAAGCCGGAGTTCCCGAGGCGATCGAACAACTCAAGAGCGGACTCGGCAGCAAATCGGTGTCTCAACGAAAGACCGTCGCGATCGGGCTTGACGATGCCTCCGAGGCCGCCATCCCTGTGTTTGAAGCGCTGCTCCGGGATCCCAGTTCAGACGTGCGCAGCGCTGCCGCCGAATCCGTTCTCGAAAATGGTGAGCAGGAGCCTTTTCTAACCCTCTTTTTCGAGGAGATGACGCGACCCGCGAGCAGGCTGCAGCCGTGGGAAGCTCCGATCTACGATCTGCGCTCCGCAACTCGCTACGGGACCAGCAAAACGCAGGCGAAATCCAACGGCGGGATCATGGCGGCGGAACTGGGCAAGACCCAGCCGATCGCCATGCTGTTGTCGGGCACCGCCTCCGGCGTGATCGGGGCGGCGGACGTGGCCGCGCGGATCGG
>JBCCBR010000100.1:0-9464 GCA_039033935.1 Verrucomicrobiota bacterium | reverse complement strand
TGGAAGAGGTTCCCGTAGCGGGCTCGGATAGCGTCTTCGCCGAGACGATTGATTGCGTCGCTGAAATCGAGGAAAACACCCAAACCAGTCTTGGCGACGCCGCGTCCCTCGTCACAGGCTTCTTTCGCAGATCGGGACGAGATATCCCGCGGCGCCAGGTTGCCGAACGACGGATACTTTCTCTCGAGGTAGTAGTCGCGATCGTCCTCCGCGATATCTTCGGCCGTGAGCTCGCCCGCTCGAACTTTGGCCGCATCCTCAGCCGATTTGGGGACCCAGATCCTGCCGTCGTTTCGGAGTGACTCTGACATCAAGGTCAGCTTCGACTGGTATTCCCCACTCACCGGAATGCAGGTCGGGTGGATCTGGGTGTAGCAAGGATTCGCGAAGTAGGCCCCCCGACGAGCGGCCCGCCACGCTGCTGTCACGTTGCACCCCATCGCGTTGGTCGAGAGGTAGAACACATTGCCGTAGCCTCCCGTCGCAAGGATCACGGTGTCCGCCGCATGACTTTCAATTTCTCCAGTGCAAAGGTCTCTCGTCACAATGCCTTTGGCATGACCATCGACGAGAACGACGTCGAGCATTTCGGAACGACAGTGCATTTCCACACCGCCGTTGTGGATCTCTTTCTCGAGGGCCTGATAAGCCCCCAACAAAAGCTGCTGCCCCGTCTGCCCTCGGGCGTAGAAGGTACGACTGACCTGAGCCCCTCCGAAGGATCGATTGTCGAGCAGACCGCCATACTCACGCGCGAAGGGAACTCCCTGAGCGACAGCCTGATCAATGATGTTGACGCTGACCTCCGCGAGACGATGGACGTTCGCTTCGCGCGAGCGGAAGTCACCGCCTTTAATCGTGTCGTAAAAGAGACGCCAGATTGAGTCGCCGTCGTTCTGGTAATTTTTCGCCGCGTTAATACCGCCCTGGGCAGCGATCGAGTGGGCGCGGCGCGGACTATCCTGATAGCAAAAACACTTCACGCGGTACCCAAGTTCGGATAGTGTCGCCGCTGCTGAGGCACCCGCCAGCCCAGAGCCGACAACGATGATCGAATACTTCCGCTTGTTGGCTGGGTTGATGAGTTTGGCGTTGGACTTGTAATCCGTCCACTTATCAGAGAGAGGACCTTCGGGAATCGCTGAATCTAAGGTCACGTCTGCACCGTCAGGCGAGTCACCAGGATGAGAGGGGCGATACATAGGTCTTCAGTGGGCTGATTTTTCGGCGGTGGTGGCGTCAAACCCCGGATCTTCCAAGCCTCCGATCGATACAAGCAGAGGGATGGAGAGAAAACCGAACCAGAGGACGATGGAAAGACCCAGGCTCAGGTATTTAATCGGGACTTGAGTCTTTCGTGAACGCAGTCCGAGGGTCTGGAAAACAGAAGCAACTCCATGGCTGAGATGGGAGCAAAGTAGGGAAATCGCCACGATGTAAACCAGGACCACGAGCGGATTCTGAAAGCCGGCGATGACCATGCCGTAAACGTCGTGGCGTTTCGGATTCCCAGGCTCCTTCATGGCCGCCAGCTCGGGATCAAGCCGCACCGTGAAATGAAAAATGTGGAAGAAAACGAAGCCTAAAACGATCAGCCCGGAGACGATCATGATCCGGGAGCTTCCGGACGCGCGGACCGTTGCTCCATGAGCGTATCGCGCTGCCCGAGCGGCTCGGTTTTGACGACTCAGGGCGACGGTCGCCGCGATGTGCGCAAAAAACGCCCCGAGAAGACCGAGTCTCGCCCCCCAGATTCCCCAGCCGTGAAGAAAATGGTGCAACCAGTAGGCGTAATCGTTGATCGACTGCCGCCCTTGATAAAGAAGGAGGTTACCCGCCATGTGGGCGACCAGGAAACCAACCAACATTACCCCGGTGACAGCCACGATCAGCTTTTTGCCAATCGACGACTGCCAAAATCTAAGCACGGCAAAGATGAGGGCGTTCATTTGTTGTTCTTAAACAATACGACGCCGATTTGCAACAAGATGGGGTGGGTTTTCCCGGAATCGAGCTGATCCCTGGAATCAATCTCGCGCATGAGGGCGAGCGGTCCAACTGCCGCCCTCAGATTCATTTTCTCCGCGATCACTGAAGAAAAATCCGATGAATCCGACCAGAATCAGAACAATCAAAAAGAGGACCATGACCGGCAGCGCTGAAACTGCCACGAGCATTAATTGACCAAGCGGAGTGCTGAGGTCTGAGAAAAACATCGGCAGAGAGCAGCCGATGATGGCACCGCCCCCGTGCACAACTGCGGTGGCAAGGGGATCTCGCGTGATCCATTTGTCAAAGACCCAGATAACAGGCGGTAAAATAAATCCGGCGAGAAGAGAGGCACCAATCACATGAGGCCAATAAACCGAGTCGGCCGCTCCCGTTATCGAAATAATCCCAGCGACCGCCCCGAGGCTGGCCCAGTCAGAAAGATCGCGTTGGGTCAGAATAAGAGACCAGAGTCCAAAGCAGAAAAACCCGATGATGCCGGCGACAACCACCGCCTGAAAGACTGGCGCTGTAATCTCTGGCGTCGCTTCGAGCGTCCCGCCGAGGGGGAATGCTGCCACGGCAAGAATGTAGAGAGCATAGCCCGCAATCGCCGCCCCCGGTCTGATCGTGTCATCGAGGCCTTCTTCGACGAGCGATTCTTTGCGCAAATGGCCTTTTCGGAAACAGCGAGCGCCGACTCCGATAATGAGAGCACCAGCACCGAGCGGTAAATGAAGCAGCGCAGCTCCTCCGAAATCATAATTGGTCCACTGGCTCGTATCGAGCCAGCCGCCGCCCCATTTCCAGTTGAGCAACAACGGGAGCAAAAGCGTCACTGGAAAGAAGATGAAGCAAAGTAGGGCACGGCCGCGGATTGGCCCTGCCGAAAATCCCATCCAGACCGCACCAACGAAAGCAACACAGGCTCCGAGAAAGAGACAATCTGTAATTTCAGTGATCCCATTCAGATCAAATTCAACAGGGTCATTTCCGGCCGCGAAGAATCCGCCTCCGAGGCCAACCCCCGAAAAAATGAGGCCATACCCGTAGATAAAAAAGGCGCAGAGACTGATACCGGCGACTCCACCCACGCGGAGCATCCCATTCCACGTCATTTCGCCCCAGGTCTTCGCAGCAATCAGCAGTCCGATCCCGGGAATACCGAGCAGCACGAAAACCGCACACATCAGATACCAGGCGTTGCTCGCGAGCATCTTGCCGACGACGACTCTCCCGAGATCAGTCAGCGCCTCGCCCGATTCGGAGATATTCCCGTCGGTGACCTCTTCCGAGAGAAGGACAGCATTCCCTTCCAGATCGAAGCCGCTCGGCATCGGAGCGATCAGAGCATCGGCAGTCCCACCGATCGCGTTGGAGAGATCGGCGACTAGGTTTGCGCTGGGCACACTTGGAGTCGCGGCTCGAATCACCATGAACGTTATCAAACAGAGCCCGATGATTCCCGGGATAGCCCAGAGCAGGGAGAAGACGTCACGCTGTTTCATGTGTCACCGTTTCAATAGAGATGACCCTTTTTCCTCCGCAATTTCAACTAACAATTTGGGAAGCCTCCTCAAAAAGGAAGCCCACCAGGTAGCAACGCTCGCCTTGAGGTGACACGAATAAGCACTTTCCGACTCCTGCTCCCCGCCCTCGTTCTTCGACCAGAGTGCCGGCATTCTGCTCTGATAAAGATTCTTGCCGAGTATCATTCCTGCTCCGCCTGTATTTCCTGCTCGACTTCGCCTCTGAATCCGCCAATACCTTTTGCAGAGTTCAATCTGATTCAGTGACGACCACCAGCAACTCAATCCTACCGCTACCAAGCCCATGACTGCAGCCATCCGCGCACTCACCTTTCTCATCGTCTTTTTTTCGGGATCCACTCTCGCCGCCCAGGATTCAGGCTCTTCAATCGCGGCGCGCTTCGACGATCTGCTGGCTCCGATCAACAAGATCGCGAGTGACATCATCTTTTTCAGCGTTCCGATAGCGGGCACCGATCTCCCGATCGTTCTCGTCGTTCTCGGTGGGACCGCTATCTTCCTGACCGTCTACTTCAAGTTCATTAACCTGCGTGGTTTTGGGGTCGCCCTCCGCACCGTTCGGGGGAAATACACGGAAGCCGACTCTCCTGGGGAGATCACTCATTTCCAAGCACTCTCGGCTGCTCTGTCTGCGACAGTCGGTCTTGGTAACATTGGTGGGGTAGCTATCGCCATCGGCCTCGGTGGTCCCGGAGCTACATTCTGGATGATCGTGATGGGTCTCTGCGGCATGACCACGAAGTTTGCGGAGTGCACCCTCGGCGTGAAATACCGCCGCATCACCCCGGAGGGAAAGGTGCGCGGTGGAGCGATGTATTACTTGAGTGATGGATTCGCTGAGAGAGGGCTCAAACTCTTCGGACAGATCCTCGCAGTGTTTTTTGCGATTTTTGTTATCGGGGGTGCCTTTGGTGCGGGCAACATGTATCAATCGAATCAGGCATTCAGTCAGCTCGCAAGCACCATCGGGATTGAAGAAGCGGAAACCGGCCGGGCTGGATTCATTTTTGGAGTGACGCTCGCTGTCGTTGTTGGACTCGTGATCATCGGCGGAATCGTCTGGATTGCCAGAGTCACCGCGTTCCTCGTCCCATTCATGTGCGGGGCTTACATGTTGACCGCGCTGATCATTATCATCGCCAATCTCGGCGAGGTTATTCCAGCTCTTGGTTTGATTGTCACTTCCGCATTCAGTCCGGTCGCGATCGGAGGCGGGATCGTCGGGGTCTTGATCCAAGGGATCAAACGCGCGGCGTTTTCAAACGAGGCTGGGCTCGGTTCGGCACCGATTGCCCACTCCGCTGTAAAAACCAAGCGCCCCGCCAGTGAAGGATTTGTTGCGCTGCTCGAACCCTTTGTCGATACCGTGGTGGTTTGCACCATGACCGCTCTGGTCATTGTCATCACCGGGACCTGGCGAGTGAACTCTGAGGTCACCACTGAGTCTGCCAATCTCCTCCAGGCACCGGGCAGCGCTGAGGTACTTCAACCGCTTGAGACCGGTCAATTCGTTCAGACTCGAGACGTCGAGGGAGAGTTCACCGAGGTCGTCGCCCTCGTTTCATCGGACGCCTACGAGGCAAGTGAAGTGAGCGGCTGGGTCGCCAGCGAAAATCTCGCTGATCGCAAAGGCGTCACCGTGACTTCCAAAGCGTTTGGTTCGGTCCTGCCGTGGTTCCCGGTGCTCCTGACACTCGCCGTCGTTCTCTTCGCATTTTCGACGATGATCTCGTGGTCCTACTACGGGGAGCAAGGGGTCTCCTACCTCGCCAGCCCACTTGGGGAGACGGGAGTGAAAGTCTCAGTCCTGATCTACAAGGTTGTCTTCTGTTTTCTGATTGTGATCGGTGCGGTCGCTTCGCTCAACAATGTGCTGGGGATCTCCGATGCGATGATTTTTGCGATGGTGATTCCTAATCTGGTCGGACTTTATTTCCTCCTCCCGGTGATCCGCAAAGAGACCGACAGCTACCTTGCTCATGTGAAGGAAACCGACGGGAAAGGTTAAGGGGACTTCGAAAAACTGATCTCCGAATCCAGCGCCGCAGAAAGCGTTTCTCGCGAGACGTGAAAATTCTTGTTAGCCATAGCTCTCAAGAATTTTCAGAACGAAGCGAGAGGCGGTTTTTGCAAGTTGGATTGGTCAGTTAGGTTGTTCGAGGTCCCCTCAAGGCTGAGATCTGAACTGTCCTGTTCGATAGGGTTCTCCACGATACCACCGCGCTGATCGTGGTGAGGGTGGACGGTGCCAGGAGAACAATTCAGACCTGCTCGATCGGAACGGATCAGGCAGAAAGCTATCTAGTTGGTCGCTCCCCCTGAGTCGCTTCTCCCCTGAGTCGCTCTCCCTCGACCGACACAAGCTTAGCGCATCTTTTCGTTCGAAACGCGCCCTTTCAGAGCCGATAGTGTTGCTACCGCATGCAAGCTCTCGAAACCATCTCCCGCACCCGGACGACTTGGGTCATGGGACACAAAAACCCGGATACCGACGCAATTTGTTCGGCGATCGCCTACGCAGATTTGCTTCAAAAGACTCGGATGCCGGAAGCTCGCGCGGCCTGCTGCGGCCCGCCTAATTCGCGGACTGAATGGGTCCTCAAACAGTCTCAGGTAGCCCGCCCTCAACTGATGTCGGACGTCTACCCGAGAGCCGTTGACGTGTGTCATGTCGATGTGGTCACGGCTCATCCCGACGACACCGTGTTGGAAGCCTATCGAGTGATGACGACTCGGAATTTCCGATCACTGCCTGTCACCACCGAATCAGGCAAGTTACTCGGGCTCCTTTCCTTGCAGGATCTCCTTCCGCTTCTGGTTCCGTCAGCCGAAGCGGGGGTTTCGGCTCGTCAGGTAGTCACGAGCACCCAGAATGTTGCCACGATTCTCGATGCGGAAGCCGTTCACCTCACTGACTGCGCCGACGAAGAGACTGACTATCTCATGATGGTAGCGGGCTCGTCCGAACCGGTCATGATGGAGCGGATCGGGAAAATGGAAGCGAACCGCCTCATGATTATCACCGGAGACCGGGTCGGAGTGCAGCTCCATGCAGTCGAGGCGGGAGTTCGTTGTCTCGTCATCACCAGTGGCTACCGGCCCAGCGAAGCGATCATTCATGCAGCCCAGTCGCACGGCACCGCGATCCTCGTGACTGACCGGGACACGGCTTCGACGACTCAACTCATTCGCGGCGCCCGCACCATCCGGAGCGCGATATCCCAGGACTTCATTGCCTTTGCGCCCGATACCAAAGTGTCTGCGATCAAAGAACAGATTCGCCCGCACCGGAACCAGGCGCTCTTCCCGGTGGTCGATCCGGAGTCACGGGCTCTTGTCGGGGTGGTTTCCCGCACCGATCTGGTCAACCCGGATAAGAAACGACTCGTCCTTGTCGATCACAATGAATTCGCTCAAGCCGTCAATGGAGCGGACGAGGCTGACATCATCGAGGTGATCGACCATCACCGTCTCAGTGGCAATCTGGTGACCCGCGAGCCGATTCTTTTCGTGAACAAGACAGTCGGCTCGACCTGCACCATCGTCGGGCGTGGCTACATCGATGCGAACCTCACCCCGGATCGGGGAATCGCCCTCTGCATGTGCGCCGGGATCATCTCAGACACGCTCAATCTGACTTCACCGACCACGACCGAAGAAGACCGCACCATCTTGAGCTGGCTCAGCGAAATAGCCGGGATCAATGTCGATCAGTTCAAGGAGGATTTCTTCTCGGCCGGCTCGGTCCTCCGTGCCAGCGATCCCAGTGCGGCAATCGAGTCGGACCGCAAGGAATTTGAGGAAAGCGGCTACCGCATCAGCATCTCGCAGGTCGAAGAAATCGGTTTCGACTACTTCTGGCCCTCTCGCGATTCGCTTCAAGAGCAATTGCGAAATCTCGTCACGACGCGGAATTTCGATTTCGCCTGCCTCATGGTGACCGACATCACTCAGAACAACAGCCTTCTCCTGATCGAGGCCCCGGCACCGATCCGGAAGAAGATCAGCTACCCCAAAAAAGACGGCAGCCTCTTTGTCCTCCAGGGAGTTGTCAGCCGCAAGAAGCAGCTCTTTCCCTACATCAGCTCACTGGTCGCAGAAATTCCGAAAGAGGGTGAGAGCAACGCCGCCTGATCGCGAGCAGACCTCAAGAGTGCCGATTGCTCCTGCCCGCAATATCAGTTGCTGACTGGGCGCCTTATTTTCTGACGGCTTCTGATCTCGCTTCGCAGGCCAATTCGAAGGCCCTGTCTTCGCCGTGTTTCAGCACCGAAAACCTGACGCTTCGCCGTCGCCCATCCGGATCGGTCCAGCTAGCCTGCCAGAAAAAATACTCGGTATCATTGCTGATTTGTCGGATCCGAGAAACGCCGACCACACCTGACGAATTGCGTGTCGTGATCGATTCATGAATCCGAATGGTCGTTTCCGGATCAGACTGACGCTCGAAGCGAGCGACGAGGCGATCTCGAAACGCAATGGCGACGGCAAGCGATTCGCTTAATCCGCCCCATTCAGAATCAGAAAAAAAGCGCCCATGACGGACGCCTTTTCGCTGAAGCCTCACCATCCAGCCGTGAGTGCTGGAGCTGGGCTGATCCATCCGAGTGATCCCGGTCATATCAACGGAATCACTCATCGATGGAGTCTGTGTCAGGCCCGAATAGTCCCTCTTACTCAAGCTCGATCGCGAGAATGTCGTAGCGGCCCGCTGCGTAGACTTGAATCAGGACGACGTCCGAGGCGACATTTTCCAGCGCGGTCTCCGCCTCGGCAACTGAGGTCACCGGACGCTGATTGATCTGAGTAATGATCATCCCTTCTCTGAGGCGTGCCTCTGCGGCGGGGGAGTTGGCCTCGACTGACTCGACCTGAATGCCTTTGACGTCCTCGGGAAGTTCGAGAGCAGCGCGGAGGTCATCGTCGATGTCGGTCACCTCGACGCCCTCGAGCAGATCGGCCTGCTCAGGCTCCGGGGCAACTTCGGCAGGTTCGGTCCCAGCGAACATTTGATCGCGATTGTCGAGATCACCGAGGACCACGTCGATTTCGCGAGCTTCGCCGTTTCGAATGATGTCAAAGGTCACCTCATCACCAGGAGGCGTGTTGCTGATGTCGAGGCGCAGTTTGGGGAGGCTTTCGACCTCGTTCCCCTTGTAGCCGACTACGACATCGCCCGGCTTGATCCCAGCGCGGGCAGCTGGGGTATCGTCGCCGACCTCAATGATGAGGACACCATCATCACGCCCGAGAGCGCGTGCATAGTTGTCGTTGATTTCGCGGAGGTAAACGCCAAGGAAGCCTCGCTTGACCGTGCCGCCACCGTCGAGAAGGCGGCCGACGATATCGAGGGCCATGTTCGATGGGATCGCAAAACCAATCCCGATGTTACCCCCAGAGAAATTCGACTGGATCGCTGTATTGATCCCGATCAGACGACCCTGCGCATCGACCAGCGCACCGCCTGAGTTACCTTGATTAATTGATGCGTCGGTCTGGATGAAATTCTCATACCCGCCCTGGGTGATCCCAAGAGACTGACGGCCGAGAGCGCTGACAATTCCAATCGTGGCAGTCTGCTCAAGTCCGAGAGGATTACCGACCGCCATGACGACGTCTCCGATTCGTAGCTTACTGCTGTCACCAAGCGTGATCGAGGGAAGGTCGTCAGCCGTGATCTTGATCAGAGCGACGTCGGTCGAGGGGTCTGCACCGATCAGCTCGGCCTCGTAGTCAGTCTTATCGTCAGCCAGATTGACGGTGATCTCATCAGCGCTTGCGACGACGTGATTGTTCGTGAGGATGTAGCCGTCTGGCGAAATGATCACGCCCGAGCCGAGGCCTTCCTGCCGCCGCTCGCGCCCACGGCGCTCCTCGAAGAAATTATCGGGAACGTCGGGGAACATTCGCCGGAACAACTCCTCC
>JBCCBR010000099.1:0-9515 GCA_039033935.1 Verrucomicrobiota bacterium | reverse complement strand
GAAGCAGAGATGCAGAACATCGTCGCCGAAGATCAGGAGTTCATTCGGAAGGAAGTGACTCGAGAAGAGGCAAAAGCTTTTTTTACAGAGCAGGGTCAGACCTACAAGATCGGGCGAATCGAGGATATTCCCGAGGGAGATGCGATCACATTTTATGAGAATGGAGAGTTCACCGATCTCTGCGCCGGCACACATGTCGAGAGCACCGGTAAAATCGGTGCTTTTAAGCTGCTCTCGGTCGCCGGTGCTTACCATCGCGGCCAGGTCGATCAGCCGATGCTCCAGCGAATCTATGGGACTGCCTTTTCAAACAAAAAGGAGCTTCGCCTTCACCTCAAAAAACTGGAAGAGGCTGCCAAGCGGGACCACCGCAAGCTCGGCACGCAGCTAAAGCTCTACCGGATGGATACCAACATCGGATCCGGTCTTCCCCTGCTTCTCCCCAAAGGGGCCGTGATCCGCGCGGAACTTGAGCGGATGCTGACCCGGAAGCTCGAGGACTACGGCTACGATCAGCTCTTCTCACCGCATATCGGATCGATCGATCTCTACAAGACTTCCGGCCACTACCCCTACTACTCCGAGAGTATGTATGAGCCGATCAATATCGAAGGGCGTGAGTTTTTGCTGAAGCCGATGAATTGCCCGATGCACATTCAGGCCTACACCAACGAGCCCCGCAGCTACCGCGATCTACCCCAGCGCTACGCGGAGTATGGCACCGTCTACCGCTACGAGCAGAGCGGCGAGCTCAGCGGCATGACACGTGTCCGTGGATTTACCCAGGACGACGGCCACATTTTCTGCACGGTCGATCAACTCAAAGATGAGTTCAAAGGCTGCCTCACTCTGGTCCAGGAAGTGATGGCTCTCTTCGGGCTTGAGACTCGTTGTCGGATTTCACTCCGTGATCCTGACAATAAGAAAAAATATGTCGGTGAAGATTCTCTCTGGGAACCAGCCGAGGCCTGCATTCAGGAGGTCGTCGACGAGCTGCAGCTCGAACACACCGTTGGTCTCGGTGAGGCCGCCTTTTATGGACCCAAGCTCGACTTCATGGCGCTCGATGCACTGCAGCGGAGCTGGCAGCTTGGCACCATTCAAGTCGACTTCAGCCTGCCCGATCGCTTCGAACTCGAATACACCGGGAGCGATGGCAAATCGCACCAACCGGTGATGATCCACCGAGCCGTCTTTGGCAGTATCGAGCGATTCATGGGGCTGTTGATCGAGCACTTCGCGGGCGACTTCCCACTCTGGCTTTCCCCGGAGCAGGTGCGAATTCTTCCGATCACTGACGAGCAAATCCCGTTAGCCGATGAGATCGCAGCCGAGCTGAAGAAGCGCCGCTTCCGTGTGCAGGTTGACGATGCCTCCGACCCGCTCGGGGCCAAGATCAAGCGCGGGCGCCATGCGATGACCCCGGTCATGGCGGTGATCGGTCAACGCGAGGCCGAGGCAAACAGCGTCGCGGTGAGGTCGCGGAAGAATGGGGACGAGGGAGTCATGACGGTGGAGGATTTTGTGGATAGACTGGAGAAGGATCGGGCTGAGGTGGAGGGTGCGTAAATGTCCACAGGCATCCTCTTCGACCTCGACGGCGTGTTGATCGATTCGCACGATCAGCATGAACAGGCGTGGTTTGCGCTCGCCTCAGAGCGCGATCTGCCGCTGACGAAGCAACAGTTCAAAGAATCCTTCGGGATGCGAAATGAGACCTGTATCCCGGATGTCTTCGGATGGACGCAGGAGGCGACCGAGATCGCGGAGCTGGGCGACCGCAAAGAGGAGCTCTACCGACAAGCAGTTCGCTCAGGAGGCCTCGTCCCTCTGCCGGGTGTGATGGATCTGATTGCCGATCTCCTCGCAAACGACGTCCCCTTCTCTCTCGGCTCTTCGACTTCTCGGCTCAACATCGAGCTTTGTCTCGAAGCGATCGGGCTTACCGAGTCTTTCGGCCCCCACCTCACCGGTGCCGAAGATGTCAGTCGTGGTAAACCGAACCCTGAAGTCTTTCTCACCGCGGCAAAGAAGATCAGCCACGATCCTGAAGCCTGCATCGTGATCGAGGATGCCCACGTCGGAGTTGAGGCTGCCCTTGCTGGCGGGATGAAAGCGGTGGCGGTGACGACCACCCATCCGGCGGATTCGTTCCGGGACAGCGGCGCGAGCCTGATTGTCGCCTCGCTCGAAGAGCTGAGCGCCGAGCGTCTCCGTGGCCTCCTGAGTTGATCCCGGAAGCGCCGTTGACGCCTCTTCGTAGATCCGCTAGTAAGCGAGCATGTTTCGTCGCTTTTGCTCCGTCGCGCTGCTTTCGCTGATTGGTATCAGCCTTTTTGCCGAAGCCCCCTCACCACGCACCGTCTCGGATCCGGCACTTTCTCCGGCGATTAATGAGGCAGTCCTCGGGATATTGGAACAGAGAAAAGCAGCCGGCTCGGTCGTGTTGGTGGCGCAGGCGGGAAAGATCCGCCATCTCGTGCCATCGGGGCAGCGGTCACTTGCTTCCGGTGAGCGGATGACGGCGGACACTGTTTTTCGCATTCACTCGTTTACCAAAGCAATCGTCTCGGCCGCTGCGCTGCAGCTTTTTGAAAAGGGGCACTACGAGTTCGATGACCCGATTTCGAAATGGATTCCGGCCTTTGCCGAGATGCAGGTGATGCTGTCTGACGGAACGGTCGAAGCTGCAGCGAATCCGATCACGGTGGCGGATTTACTTCGCCACACTTCCGGCCTCGGATACGACTTCTCAGTAAGGCCAGAAATCGGCCAGCTCTACCACGATGCCAATCTCTGGTCGGGCTCGCTGGCCGACTTCTGCGAACGACTGGCTTCCGTTCCCCTGCCCCACGGGCCAGGCGAAGGCTGGACCTATGGCGTGAGCACCGATGTGCTCGGCCGGCTCATTGAGATCTGGTCGGGTCAAAATCTCGATCAGTATCTGTCGGAGAATTTTTTCGTCCCTCTCGGGATGGTTGATACAGGATTCACGCTGAGCGCAGCGCAGCAGGCACGCTTTGCAGGAGTCCACCAAACCACGCTAAAAGGTCTCGCTCCCGGTCGGGATCCACTGGGTCGGGACTACGGAGAACGCCCCACTTTGCTTTCTGGTGGCGGAGGATTGGTCTCCACGGCCCGCGATTACTATGCCTTCCTCGACATGATCGTGAAGGATGGCGAACGAAATGGTCGACGCTATCTGGAGGAAAATACCGTCGCTCTGATGAAAACAAATCAGCTCCCGTCGACAATTGAGGAGATTTCGTTTCGGGAAGAAAAGCGGTTTCGGGTCGGTTTTGGATTTGGATTTTCAGTCGCCGAGGGACCTCATCCCAAGTGGGACAAGGACGCCGCCGAAGGAGAATATGGCTGGGGCGGGGCGGCAAGCTGTCATTACTGGATTTCGGAATCGGACGATGACCTCATCGTTATCACCCTTGAGCAGACAGTCCCCTACAACTGGAATCACGAGCGTGTGCTGAAGCCGGTGATTTACAGTGCGGTTCGGTAGGCGCGATTCGTCCTCGGTTGCCCTCGGTGGGACGCAGGTTTGGTGATCAATCCGGGTGATCGCGTGCCCCGCCAATTCGACCACGCCAGAGCAAACGGACCTGCGGGGACGCAGTTCCCTACCGGCACCGCCAATAGTTTGGTTTCACCTGGTAGGGGAGACCGTCCTCGGTCGCCCTTGGTCGATCTCAGTTTTGGGGTCCAAACTCGCTCAATCACGCGGCCCTCCCAATCCGACCACGCCAGAGCGAACGGAGCTGCGAGGACGCAGTTCCCTACCGAGATGCTTAAAATGCTTTTAACTGCTGTGCGACGAGATACTCGACTCGGTTGTGCTCATCGGTCAGAAGATGGCCGAACTTCTCAAGGATCGCAGGCGTCGCGACTCTTTTTGAATCGGGTAGAAATTCAACGGCAGACCGCGTCGCGGTCATAATCACATTTTGAGAATAACTTCCGCTCTTCCCATAGATCGGATAAATCCTCACGTCCGGGTAGACTTCCCTCAATGTCCTGACAAAAGACCAGAGCAGTTGGCTATACTCTCCATCAACCGCACTGATTACATTGGCGACGATGAGGGCGTCTTCACTGAGGTGGTCATCGAGTTCCTCGAAAAACTCGACGGTGGCGAGGTGAGGCGGGATGTAACGGATGCCATTGTAAGCATCCAAAAATACGAAATCGTATTTTACCGAATCATCGAGATCGCGCAGATACTGGCGACCATCAGCAGCTTTTGCGCTGATGTTAGGAAAGTCTCCAATCTGAAAAAAGTCATATCCGACTCGCACGACTTCCGGGTCAATTTCACTGACTTCAATGGCGGCGTCTGGAAATTGCCTCGCAAGCTCGCGAGGCACCCCAAAGGCCCCGGCTCCGATACAGAGAGCCCGCCGAACTGGAGTGTCGCGATCAAGCACGAGACGCCACTGGTTCTGGTATTTGAGCGGTAACTGCTCACTCTCGAAATTGACTGAACCCTCCATCGTTGTGTCGAGTCGGAGAGAGCGAGTGCTGTCGTCTTCATCGAAAACCTGCACCAAGTGGTAGGGGGTCGCTTTTTCATAGAGCGCCGCCTCTTGAGATAGCCCTTGAGTGGCGAATCGACCCACAAAAGTCAGGAGCAGGATGCACCCGAGCCCGACCCCGAGGAGGATCGCAAACCGCTTCTGATCGCTGCGCTCGACAAAGTAGAGCATTCCCCCGACCCCGAGATGGATCAGGGCAAGCGCGACTATGATGTTGTTTAATCCGAAATTGGGGATCAACAAGAAGGGAGGAATCACGACTCCAATGAACGAGCCGAGCGATCCTGCCATGCTCACCACGCCGGCACAGAGGCCGAACTTCTCTCCTCCGACCGCATTGGCAGCGAGCTTGACCGACATTGGCGATATAGCGCCGAGAAAAAGGCAGGGAACGAAAAAGAGGATTCCCGAAACGAGGATTGCAGAGCCTTTGACCTCACCAGAGCTCTCTATGAGGGCGCGGAGAAGCGGAGTCATTGCAATGAAAATGGCTCCAAGCACCAAGGCGAGGAGCAGATCGCGAACCCGTGCTCGTTTGTCGATGAGGATCCCGCCGAGACAGCCGCCGATACTCAGGCCGATCAGCACGACGCCGATCAAAGCCGACCACGTGTAAATGCTATTCCCAAGAATCGGAGCAAGGATCCGGCTCCCGACCATCTCGAGACACATCGTGACGGCTCCACACAGAAAGACGACCAAGGCATAGAGGATGAGCGGGGGCTTCATGGCTGATCTGGAGTGAGTTGATAGATACCGGAAAGGTCGAGGATGCGCTTTGCAAAATGAGTAGCCGCCTCTTCGAGGACTTCATCAGAAAAAGCGACTCTCTGCCCCGCGATCTCAATTTCTTTTCCAAGGATCGGGATGTGGACGAAAAGCGACTGAAAGTCTTCCTGCTGAGCGGATGCGTCGCTCAACACATAGAGCATTTCTTCGCAGAGGTAGTTTCCAGCTTCGCGTGAGACTTGTATCGGGTAGCCGTCTTGTGCGAGAGAATCCGCCAGCTCGGTTACCGGAAATTGAGTGCGATAGCGCGCTTCGCCGTCTTTAACGATGCTACGGGTTTGGGGGGCATTCCCCAAGACGTCGGGGATGCCAGCCCGAAAATTATCAGCTATTGACTCAACCCGAAACTCGGGTCCCTCCCCAAAAGCAATCCAGAGATCAGGCAGCTCGCTTTGAGCGGCGAGGACCTTGGCGGGTGCCCCCCAGATCACCGGGACGATTTCGAGAGAAAACTCGTCTTCAGGAAAAGCGTCGACGATCGCCTCCGCAAAAATGCTTGAGGCATTTTCATCGCGACCACCAAAGGGCCCGAAGCCAGACACCACGACTCGTGGCCGCGATTTTCCAGCTTGCTCGGCCTGATCAGGAGCCTCAGTTGGAGCGAGATCCGAATCTGTCCAGAAGGTCAGGTAGACAATCTTCCAGGGCTGACTCTCGCTTTCGCGAGCAAGATGAAAGATGTCGATCCCATGAGAATCTTCGTCGTCTGGCCGATACAGCACCCAGGAGGCCTCGACCACAGCGGTATCCCCATAGAAGCCGATTACGCGAGTTTCGATGGGCCTTTCTTCGAGTCCCTTTTTTTCCTGAATCGATTTCTGCGAAGCAACAAAGTCGGCCCGGGTCCAGAGCGCCCGGAGACCTCCGCCCTGCTCGCCGAGGAGCGAAATCATTGCATTGGGATGGAAGCAGTCGTCGTAGGCTTCGAAATCAACCCTCGACCAGGCATCGAAATAGTTTTCGACGAACTGCTCCAAAACCTCGACTTCCTCAGTCGATGGTTCCGCTGGCGTTTCAGCACGAGTCACCGAACTGATCGGAAAACACGTCGCCCAGCCGAGAACGAGGGCGACCAAAAAACGCTGAGCCAATCGCATCAGCGAAATTCGACTCCTTCCCAGACAAAGGTGCCGTGCAGAGACGGATCAGTCGCAAAGCGCCACGTGCCACGGAGCTTTTTTGTCTCTGGATCATAGGTCCCCTCATACTGAGGCGACTCCTGATCATGCTCTCGATAGGTTTTAATGAAATTGACCGTGATGATTCCCTCTTCGATTTGGACAGAGCCACTCAGGTCAGAGAGCACCTGACCATCCTGCGGCACGCCGAATCCGGTGTAGGCTTCCGCCATTGATCCTTTGAATCTCCGCGATCCGGAATCCTGCACTATTTTCACGGTCGTCTTGACTGAGGTGCCAGCATTCGAGCCGCCTGAGTTCGCATCGTAGGAGTAACTCCCGGTGTAGGTGCCCTCCAAATTAGTGGATTGGGCTTGGACCATCGCGATACCGCCGAGGTAAAACAAGAAGGTCGCGAGGGTCAATCGGTTCAATGTGTGCATCGATCTGGAAGATGAGTGATGACGACCGGTTTAGCCAAGAGCTCTTCGTTCAGGAAGCATAGCCGAAGGCATCCGATCGAATCCGCTCCACCATTTTTGAGAGACCATTTCTTCGATTCGGGCTGAGATAGTCTTCGAGGTTCAGCCGAGCAAGCTCTGAGGTCGCATCGGTCGACAAAATTGCCTCAGCGGACCGATTGTTGTAAAGCGAAAGTAGCACAGCAACGAGTCCGGTGACGATTGCGGCGTCACTCTCACCCCGAAATTCCACCTCCGAACCCGTGCTGCTTGAGAGAAGCCAGACCGAAGACTGGCAGCCGTGTACCCGATTGTCCTCGATGCGCTCGCTATCGTCGAGGGCAGGTAGCTTGCGACCCAGGTCGATCAAAAACTGGTAGCGCTCGTCGAGATCAGGAAGCAATTCCATCGTCATGACGATGTCCTCGAAGCTCGGAATATCAGCCGTGGTTGCAGACATAGTGGTTTACAGAAAATTCAGCGGTCTCTGCAAAGATGCAAGCGATCGGAGTCCCAATCTTACCGGAATAATTCACCCACAACTTGCCGGGCCGCAAAACTGCGGCGTTGCGGCCCGATTCCCGTCCTCGAAGTAGCTCAATCGTCGTGCGCGACCCCGGACTCCTGCGGGGAAAATCCGATTGTGCTCGATTGATCTCGGTGTATGAGACGATCGCCAGTCCGCTGCCGGGTTCACCAAAAGATTGCCTAACCTGAATCATTCATGAAAGTAAAACCGTTCCCTGCCCTCGTCCCTGCCCCAGGTGAAGCTCCCAGGATTGCCTCAGTGCCATACGATGTTGTCACGACCGAAGAGGCCCGCGCCCTTGCAGAGGGAAACCCTCACAGCTTTCTCAGAGTGGTGCGTGCCGAGCTCGAATTTCCTCCCGGGACAGATCCCTACGCCGACAGCATCTACGAGCGTTCGCGGGAAAATCTTGCGATGCTGCGCTGCGAGGGGCTGCTCGTTCGCGACAGTGAGCCAGCGATTTACCTCTACCAACTCGATCAGGGCGGGCACGTCCAGACTGGAGTGACGCTCGCCTGCCACATTGAAGACTACGAGAACGACCGCATCCGGAAACACGAGCACACTCGCCCGGAAAAAGAGGATGACCGCACCCGCCTGACCGACACGCTATCAGCCAACACGGGGCCGGTATTTCTAACTTACGAAGACGTCGAAGTGATCGACAGCTTTGTCGAGGCCTGGACCTCTCAGCACTCCCCATCGGTCGATTTCACCGACGAGCCCGGCGTGCGGCACACGGTCTGGCGGGTCTCAGCTGAAGACGCAAAGCCTATTCTGGCTGCCTTGGAAGCGCTCGATTACTCCTACGTAGCCGATGGTCATCACCGCAGCGCCAGCGCTGCCCGGGTCGGCCGAGAGCGCCGCGAGGCTAACCCGAATCACACCGGAGAGGAGAACTACAATTGGTTCCTCGCCGTGCTGTTTCCTGCGAGTCAGCTCCAGGTCCTGGCCTACAATCGGGTGGTTCGTGACCTAAATGGTCTCAGCGCCGATGGTTTCCTCCAGAAAATCAGCGAATCTTTCAGACTCGATTCGAACGGGCAATCTGTGCCCGACTCACCACAGTCACTCTGCCTCTACCTCGACGGCGCCTGGCACACTTTGAGATGGGATCTCGAGGCCGGGGCCAAACCGCTCGATTCGCTCGACGTCGCGGTGGTGCAGGATCGCATCCTCGGTCCAATCCTCGGGATTGAGAATCCGCGGACTGACAGCCGGATTGGTTTTGTCGGTGGAATCCACGGGGCCGATGAACTGAAGCGACGGGTCGACAGTGAAGAATGGAGTATCGCCTTTTCCATGTTCCCAACCAACGTCAGCGAGCTGATCGCAATCGCTGACGCCGGAGAAACAATGCCCCCGAAGTCTACCTGGTTCGAGCCGAAGCTCCGCTCCGGTTTGTTCCTCTACACACTCGGAGACGAGGAAGATTGAGTGGCGACGAAGATCAGGAATCCGGGAATTCCTGCCCTTCCCCGGTCTCTTCCATTTTCCGCAGGACAATCGACATATCTTCGACTGCTTCCCAAACGTGCTGAGCCACGAAAATCGAAGCTTCAGCGCGGACCGCAAGGGCAATCGAATCGCTCGGTCGCGCGTCGATCTCGACAATCTTCCGGTCCTCCAATTCGTTTTCAGCAACGATGATGAGCCGGGCGTAATAGACAGTGTCGTTGAAGTCGTTGATCACGACTCGATCGACTTTCGCCCCGAGAGCCAGCATCACATCCCCAAATAGATCGTGGGTTTGTGGCCTCGGTTTAGGCGTCCCATGGAGAAACATATTGATCGCCGATCCGACCGCGTGGTCGACGTAGATCACAAAAACTTTTTCATCATTCCCCAGAAACACAGCGGAGCCTGCGCTGGTAGCGAGCACATTTTTGACTCTGACCTCGACAACTAGTTTCTCCATTGGCGGACGTTGATTGAATTATGCTCGTTCCCTCACCGAAACGCAATCGGATTACCCTAGGCACGTGCCATTTGCCTCACGCGAGTGGAAAGCACGATGCTCAGAAGCTACTTTGACGTATTTTTCGGCCCAGCCCCTCAGGTCCTTCTGCTCTTT
>JBCCBR010000098.1:0-9530 GCA_039033935.1 Verrucomicrobiota bacterium | reverse complement strand
TCAGCAGGAGAGAGCCGGTCGAGAAACAACAGCCCGAGCGAGGCACAGTTTTTTCGCGCTGGTTTAAAGGGGCCACCCGCGTGGATCGAGTCGACGTCTGCAATTCCTTCGAGCAGGGTTCTCTGCTCGACACTGATAGGGACAAACCAGATTTTCACATAACACCCGCGTATTGAGGTCTGGGTGTAGAGCCAATCGTAGAGGTTTGCCGAGAAGGCTCTGATCTGGAGTGAATTATCGAAATTGAGAGCGTCGGGAATCGTCGGGCTCGAATCGAGATACCAGGGGGCTCGAAAGTCAAAGACAAGATCTCCATTGGCATCCCCACCTCGATTACGAATACCAAAGCAGAAGTGTCCCGCCGACTCCTTCTTCTTTGGTTCAAGAAATTGGGTGTGCAGGTTGATGAGCAGCAGGTCGTGGGTCTGATCGGCTCGTTGGACAGCTCCGGTGCGAATCGTCCACCAAGCATCGGCAAGCGGGTCGGCGAGCCGTTCACCGGAGAGTCGGCGTCCTGACCAACTCACAAACTCTTCGCGACTGACCGGGATGAGTTCATCGAGACGGAGTCGCCGCTCGAAGCGAGTGTCGCCTAAGGGATGGAAGTGTCTCGACCAGACGACTTCGGGTCTCAGTTGGCGATTGCTGGCCGACAAGCTTTGGAACAGGCGCGGGACTTCGCCGCACGTTGCGACAGTCGTCATCAACGTGATCGCAAGGATTGCGCCTACTTTCATCGATCATTGCGGTGATTCATGAGATTCACCGTCCTCCGCAGCAGTCTCTCCCCGCTATCCCCAACTGGCAAGCAAACCCTCTCGACAGTAGACTACCTTAATTAATCCCCGGAACAGCCCTGAGCTGGCGGAAAACATCGGAGCTGCCCCGCGATGGCAGTGCCCGGTGAATCTTTGACTTGCTGGTCTGGGTCCGCCCTCGCAATTCGGTGACGGTTTCCAATCTCGCAGGAATCGGATCGGGAAAGCGGCTCAGCGCCTTCTCTCTTGTCGGGACCGGTTTATCAGCGATGCCTCCCCCGGCGAGGATCGGTTCGCTGATTGGGTAAAGGCGATCAAGGAAGAGCAGGCCTAAGGACGCGCAATTTTTGTGGCCGACCCGAAAGTTCCCAGCAAAATGGACCGGATCTCGGTCGCGAATGGTCTGGAGAATCGTCAACTGATCGGTCGTGATCGGAACGAAAAAGAGCTTCACATAGCAGTTGCGATACTCGGTCTGGGTATAGAGCCAGTCGTAGAAATTCGAGGAAACCGCACTGATCTTGAGCTTGTTGTGAACATTGGGGGCCTCCGTAAATCGAGGTCGGCGGTCTTCATACCACGGCGCCCGAAAGTCGAATGTGGTATCTCGCTCCGAATCGCCTCCTCGCCGTCGAATCGCGAAACAGAAGTGCCCCAGCGACTCGCGATCTCCATCGACCGGGATATGCAGATTGATCAGCGCTAGCTGATGGCTTCGAGAGTATTGCCCGGTGACCCCCATCCGCACGTTCCACCAGGCTGACTCCACCGCTGATCCTCCCGGGACTCCAATGAGCCGGTCCGTGGCCAACTGGACAAATCGCTCTCGATCCATTGGTATCAGCTCCTCAAGCAGGAGACGCTTTTCAAAGAAGATCCGGTTTTGCGGAGCCAGAGTGCGGTCGTAAAAATCGGCGGCGATAAGGGCGGCGAGAGCTCGGCGATCATTCGCCGCGCCCGCTGAGACCTTAAATTTAGCATCTCTCAATCCTGGAGTGATCCCTGAGCGAGGGTGGAAAGAGCCAGTGCCGGACACTCGCGTCTCGCTGCCAGTGAGCTGATCAGATACGACGATCCTGCCCTTACCATAGAGCGCCTCGAACACCGGGGGCCAATCGAACCTTTCCGCAAGCGTTTGTGAAACGCTGCTGGTCGGCGTCGCGACGACCCCGATCAACCAGACCCAGGGGAGAAAGCGATAATCTGCCCACCATCGTGACATCCCTTGATCGTTAAGGTTTCCGAATCAATTAGCAAGCGAAACTTGTGGCTTCC
This sequence comes from Verrucomicrobiota bacterium, assembly GCA_039033935.1. Classification (GTDB taxonomy): domain Bacteria; phylum Verrucomicrobiota; class Verrucomicrobiia; order Verrucomicrobiales; family DEV007; genus Arctic95D-9. The sequence goes on along the minus strand of JBCCBR010000098.1, from coordinate 7,497 downwards.
TCAACCCCTCAGTTGGCCCGGATCCGTCCTTGTCGGGCGGGCCTTCGTTCGGCACCTTTCCACCGATGTCCTTTCTGCGATGCGCTATCCTAGTCGTTTCTTTCTCAGGCCTCGCCTTGGTCGGAGAAGTTGATGGACAAGATTCGGAACACCTCGCTCTCGATTCTCCTTTCGCATCCTTTGTCGAAGACGATTTCCCCTTCTTCAGCCAGACAGTCGATGCACGAAATTTCGGAGACAAACCCGAGGTGGAGAATCTAACCCCCCGTGGCTTGGTTTTTCCGATCGGTGATAGTTGGGTCGCCTGTTTTGATCCCGATCTCCTCCGTTGGGCTCTGATCTGGCGAGCCGACGAAGATGGGAACTACCTCTCAATGGATGGGATGGCCCCGGGGAGCTACCGCCTCCCAAACCGAAAGTCGAGTGCAGGCCAGGATTCGCTGCCGCGACCTTTTGGAACACCAGTCTGGGCAAATCCAATCCTACCAGGGTGGGGCACCGGGGAGACGCCTCCGACTGAGGACCCGCGAGATCGCGGCACTGCCGAAAAGGGGGAAGTCGGGCTCGGCCCGATCCCAGCTGACCAAGGTCGATTCAGCGGCATCCGTCTCGTTGAGGGAGGGTTTTTGCTGGAGTATGAGATCAGTGGCGTCTCGATCAGCGAAACGCTGCGGCTCTTCTCACCTGCTGAAGATGGAGAACCAATGCTGCGCCGGACCATCAAAATCGCCCCCCACGAGGAGCCGCTTCATCTTCAAGTTGGGGAGCACACCCACTTTCTCTCCCTCAACAAGCTGTCACTCGCTGCGAAAGACGGTTGGGCCGTCCTGGCACCCAGTAACAACGAAACCTACGTCACCCAGTTTTTTGGCGACTCGCGCTACGCGCTGACCGACCACGCGATCGATATCATCCCCGCTGACACCCCGCCCCCGCGACGTTGGGAGGAAAGCGTGACCGTCGGCGAGACGCGAGCAGAGCCTGCGGCGACTCCGCTGGTGTTTGATGATCTGGCGGTGCCCGACGATAACCCGTGGAAGCGAAATGTGCGCCTCGGCGGCTTCGATTTCTTCCCAGACGGGCGGGCTGCCTTTTGCACCTTCGACGGTGACGTCTGGATCACCAGCCCAATCGGAATTGAGCAGGAAGAGGTTACGTGGTCTCGATTTGCCTCTGGACTGCACGAACCACAGAGTCTCGAATTGGTTGACGGGGTGATCCAGGTTTTCGATCGCAATGGACTCGTCCGGCTGCACGACTTCGATGGTAATGGCGAGGCCGACTGGTATGAGAACTTTAATAACACCGTCACCCAGACGGCCGAAACTCGTGAGTTTCCAATGGACATGGTCGAATCGCGGGGTGGCTCCTTTTTCCTCGCCAAAGGTGGGCAAGTCGGGACAACTCGTGGCCGGGAAAATGGGACCATTGTCGAGGTCGCGCCAGATGGCCGTAGCCACACAGTCACCGCGACCGGTCTTCGCCAACCATATCTTGGCTACAACCGAGAGCTCGACCTTCTCACCGCGACTGATCAGCAGGGACACTGGAAACCGGCGACGCCCGTTTACCGAATCGAAGAGGGTGCTTACTATGGATTTCAGCCGGCCAAGCAAAAAGACGAAGCGATCCATCCGGCAGCGATTGAGTTGCCTGGGATCTGGATCCCGCACTTTATCAACGGATCCGCCGCTGGGCAGATCTGGACAACTGATTCAACTGCGATCGGTCCTTTTACTTCAGGCTTGATCCACATTGGATACAACCGACCGGAGTTGTTCGAGGTGCTCCTGGACGAGTCGGGGAAGCAGGGTGCTGTCGTCTCTCTGATCTCCGGCTTCCCATCTGGAATCCTCAAGGCGAGAATCAATCCGGTAGACCGCCACCTCTACGCGGCTGGATTCGAGATCTGGGGCACCTCAGCGAACCGGATCACTGGGCTTTTCCGAATTCGCCCGACGGGTGAGCCGAGCTGGGCGCCGGAGTTAGCTCGGGCCGAAAAGCGTGGGGTCAGGCTCCGGTTTCGGCAGAAGCTGGATCCGGCTCAGGCGGGACTTTTGACCGGCTACTCAGTGGAGCGCTGGAATTATCGGCAGACTCACAATTACGGCTCAGGAAATTTCAAGCTCGATGGAACGCCAGGTCAGGAATCGCTGCCCGTAGCGAGCGTCCTGATCGACGAAGATGAACGCGGCATTTTCCTCGGGATCCCAGACATGCGCCCGAGTGACGCGCTCAGAATCACCTATCGAATCCCCGCGGCCACCAGCACAGCGATCGAGAGTGTTTTCCTTAGTGTTTTCGAGCTTGAGGAAATAGATCTGACAACGGCGGGATTTTCGACCGATCAAGTCGACCTAAAGATTGATGCGACTCTCGCCCAGGTTGCTGACATGGTTGAGGCAACTCCAGAATTGGGTGCCGAAATTGCGATGCGCTACGGCTGTATTGCCTGCCACGCGACAGACCCGAACGCGAGCCCAGCCCCCGGGGCGCAAGTGCAGGTGGGGCCGGCCTGGCACGATCTTTGGGGCAAACGGCGCGAATTTACGGATGGCTCATTCATTCGCAACGCCGACGCCGCCTACCTCAGAGAATCGATCCTCAATCCCGGGATCCGCGTCGCGGAGGGCTATGCGATGCAGAAGACCGGGGTCGGGATGCCGTCCTACCTCGGCGTGCTGAAGGAGCATGAAATCGACTCGATCATTTACTACATCGAATCGCTTGCGAAGAAAAAATGAGGGGACAGCGAAAGCGAAAAGAGGCTTGAAACCAAGTCGATCCAGCCCGAGGTAAATCATTCCCCCCGACTCCGCCAACGCCGCGAACCATGCCCAAAGAATCCTCATCAACGGGGTCATCGATTGACCCCTCGCTACCCTTTGAGGCAGCTTTGGAGTCACTTGAGGGGCTTGTCCGCGAAATGGAGTCCGACCAGATGCCACTGGAACAGTTGATCCAGCATTACGAGACCGGGACTCAGCTTTTCGCGGTTTGCGAACAACGCCTCGACGAGGCCCGGGGGCGTATCGAAATCATAAGAAAAAAACGCGACGGCGAGACCGTATTGGAGCCTTTCGAGAGCGATGCTAGCGAGAGTGAACCCAAATCCAAAGAATCGGCCAGCCCCCAGCAGGATGGAGAACTTTTCTGACTACCCCGATATCCCGACCGCTGATCTTCCAAAAGTTGATAACGGAGACGATTTAAAACTGCTCCCACGCGAAGATCTGCCGAAGCTTGCGGAGCACATCCGTCGCGTCCTGATCGAATCACTCGCCAAGACGGGCGGGCACCTCGGTCCGAACCTGGGGGTGGTCGAGTTGACGATCGCGTTGCACCGCATCTTCACGACCCCGCACGATCGGTTTGTCTTCGATGTTTCACACCAGGGCTATGTCCATAAAATGCTGACCGGTCGTTGGGACGAAATTCACACGATCAGGCAATACGAGGGCCTCAACGGATTTCTCCTCCGCACCGAGAGCGAGCATGACTGCTATGGTGCTGGGCACGCTGGCACAGCCGTCTCCGCTGCTCTCGGGATGGCGGCAGCTCGTGATTTGAGCGGCAGCGACGAGCATGTCGTCTGCGTCGCGGGGGATGCCGCATTTACCTGCGGTCCTACCTTTGAGGCGCTCAACAACATTGCGGAGACGACCAAGAAATTCATCCTTGTCCTGAACGACAACGAGTGGTCGATCGATCGCAACGTCGGAGCCGTCGCGAAATATTTTCACGCGCTGCAGACCAGCTCGACCTACGATCATCTGCACGAAAAGACGGCGGAATTTGTCGAAAAAGTCCTGGGTAAGACAGGGCGGAATCTGGCGCACCGTGTCGAACGGAGCGCGAAGAATTTGCTCTTCCCGAATGTGTTGTTCGAGAAATTCGGTCTCCGCTATTTCGGTCCGATTGATGGGCATGATGTCGAGCTGCTCGTCGAAACCTTTGATTTCCTCAAAAAGCAGGACGAGCCAGTCATCCTCCACATCATCACGGAAAAAGGGCGTGGCTACGAGCCGGCTAAGGCGAATCCGATGAAGTTTCACGGACTCGGACCTTACAAGACTGAGACAGGTGAGACTCCAGCATCAGGGTCACCGACTTATTCTCAGATCATCGGTCAGACCGTCGGAAGATATGCGGGAGACGACGAGAAGATTGTCGCGATCACTGCCGCGATGCCAAACGGGACAGGCCTGATCGAATTTCAGAAGCTTTTCCCTGAGCGCTACTACGATGTCGGGATCGCCGAAGAGCATGCTGCTCTCTTTGCGTGTGGTCAGGCCACGATGGGCTTGAAACCCTTTCTCACGATCTACTCGACCTTTTTCCAGCGCGCCTACGACATGGCCGTCCATGACATGGGGATCCAGCGGCTCCCGGTGCGCCTCTGCATGGATCGGGCCGGCCTGAGTGGCGATGACGGACCCACCCACCACGGTCTCTTCGACATTGGCTACCTCCGACACATCCCCAACTGGATCTTCATGCAGCCGAAGGATGAAGATGAGTTTGCCGATATGCTCTGGACCATGGCGAACTACGAAGACGGCCCCAGCGCAGTACGCTATCCCCGAGGTGCCGGCACGGGAGCAAAAATCAAGGAGGCTCCCGAGCTGCTCGAAATCGGTCAGGCGGAAGTCGTTTCCGAGGGGAAAGATGTCGCCTTGTTTGGGCTGGGTAATCTCTTCGAAATGGCTGAGGAGACCAAAGTTAAACTCGAGTCCTTGGGCTACTCGGTGGCATTGATCAACCCGCGGTGGATCAAGCCACTCGACACCGCCTGTATTGAGCGATTCGCCGAGAAATGCGAGGTCATTCTCACGTTCGAAGACCACGTGCTCCACAATGGCTTTGGTGCGGCGATCATCGAGCATCTGCACGGCGCTGGTATCACCACACCGGTAGAGAGGATTGGTTGGCCTGACGAGTTCATCGAACACGGAAAGGTCGACATACTCCGAGCAAAACACGGCATTACAGTTGAGGCGGCTGTGGAGAAAGTCACTGCCTCGCTACCGGTCCGAAAGGTCGAAGTTGCCTGAGCAGGTCTCTGCTCTAAGCTCCCAAACGGAACCGACGAACCGCAACTCGCTTTCGGTCCGAGACGCCTCGAAAGACCAACTTCTTTCAGTGTTGGAGCCGGATTTTTTCGGGGCTTTTCGCTAGGCCGAGTCCCTCTTCCGAGATTACTGACTCGGAAGCAATGGATCCCTCGGCTCTTTCTTCTTGCCGAAAATACGCTGGCCGAGCTTGCGCAATGGGCGGTCTTCGGTGACGGCCTCCTCTACGACTTCAGCGCGGTGCATGATCGTGGGAACGCCTGGCTCGGGAAAGGTGTTGGCAGCGGCTTCCCCGACATCAGTGCGCACGTCTTCATCATAGCTGACGTGGACCGCCTCCTGGTCGCTGCGCACGACGACGGGCTGGATGAAGATCATGAGTTCGGAACGAGAGGTTCCCTTTGTCGTACTCTTTGCGGCCTCACCAAGGATCGGGATTCGCTTCACGATCGGAATACCGGCATCCGCCTCGGCATCGCTTTCCGAAATCAGCCCGCCGAGAACGATGGTGGAGCGATTCGCAACCGTGACAGTCGTGTTCAGCTCCTGTTTTCCGATGATGGGGACTTCACTTCCAGCCACGACCTGATTGCCCACTACTCGATCGTTGACCTGAACAATATCAAGCGTGACCTCATCGTTTTCATTGATGGTCGGAAGCACCTCCAGCTTCAATACTACCTCCTTAAAGGTAATCGATGTAGAAACTGCAGCCGTGTTGTTCACGTTTCCAGTGGCGTCGGTCAAGGTTTGTTCCGGCACCGGCACCTCCTGCCCGGAGGTGATCTCGGCGCGTTTCCCGTTCTGGGTGTAAACGACGGGGCGTGAGAGCACCGTAAATCGATCGGTCGACTCCAGCGCGGTGACAATCACGTCCAAAGACTGTCCGATCTGGCCGTAGATGTTAAGCCCGCTGGTTGGGCCGAATGTGTTTGTCACCAGCATGCTGGCAAGATCGGTGATGTTTCCGTTCGTGATGATGTCATTCCGACCATTGATATTGCCGCTTGTGATACCTCCGCGCGAATCCCGCTCGCCATCAAAAGGGACAAACTGCTGTAGGTAGTCGACACCAAACTCGACATCATCCGTCAGAGTCAGCTCTCCGATCACGGTTGCGAGATAGACCTGGACGGGACGCCGATCGAGACGATCAATCATGTCAGTAACGATCGATTCGGCTTGGGCAGTACCCATCACAATGATCGAGTTAGCCTGCCGGTCGGCTATAATTCTGGTCTTCCCGACGAGAACGGAAATCGGGGCAATTTCATCGATCGGGAAAGCGATCTGATCAACTCGCCCTCCGACTTCGTCGGTAGCGTTGGTCCGGTTCTGCTGATTCTGAGCGCCGGTCGTAGCACCGGTCAGCGTCGAGAGCTGCGATGAGGTCACTGGGGTAGCGCGAGACTGGATCTGCCTCCCACCGGGAAGCTGAATCTGGCCGAGACCCGTGTCCTGGAGAATGTCGACAATGACGGGAAGGATATCATTTGCCTTCACGTATTTTAGCTTTCGCTCAAGAGGCTGCTTCGTTTGCAGTGGTTTATCGAATTGGTCGATCAGGTTCAAAATATAGGCAGCGTCGGTCGGTGAGGCGACCACCATGATCCGATTGAGACGGTCATCAGGGATGAGCTGCGCGGCGGGCTGGTTGGCAGTGCCAACGCCGGCGAGAACATTCTGACGGCTCTGCTGATTGCCGCGATTCTGCTGCCCTTGATTACCTTGGTTGCCCTGATTTCCCTGGTTCTGTTGAGGCTGAGGTCCCCCGGCGTTTGCCCGATTTTCGCTTTGACGCTGGCGTTCCTCCATCCGCGCATCCATTGCCGCCTGAATGATCTGAGCTACCACGTTCGACTCTGCATACTCGAGTTGGACGAATTCGGTGATCAGTGGAGCATCCGTCACTGGATGGTCGATGATGGATCGCAGACGAATTAACTGCCTCACAATCGGAGTCGTCTCGGTGATTAAGAGTCCCTGAGGATTCGTCACCGGAGTGATCCGACCATACTGATTAAAGACGACGTGATTCTGGAAAATCGTGGCGGCATCCTGAGGGTCGATGTAGTCGAGCTCGAGGAAGAATCCGATCAGAGACTCACCGTCAGGAAGCGCGCTTTGGTCCGTGTAGATGACGACACCCTCGCTGAAAGAAGCGCTCTCGTTTCCGCCACCTCGATTACCGCCGAGTAGAACCTTCACACTCTCCTCGCTTTCGTCTTCGACCAGGACATAGCCATTTACGAGGAGGGCAGCTTCGATCAACCGAATCGCCTCGTCTCGCCCCACATCCTGAGGGGTAACCAGACTCACCTGGGGACCGTCGAAGATCGAGCTGTCTTTCACGATCGGTTTTTCAATGAGGCGCTCGTAAATGTTGAGGATGTCATTCACCGGATTCAGCGGAAACTGAAGACTG
>JBCCBR010000097.1:0-9726 GCA_039033935.1 Verrucomicrobiota bacterium | reverse complement strand
TTAGGTGTCTCATCATACCCTGTTGAATGATTCAGAATTTCGCGCGCAATTTCGATCCGAGGCCGGCCTGCCGCAGCATTGAGTTCCTCTTTCTCAGCATCGGTCAGGTAGTTGTAAAAAGTCTCGTCTGCCTCAGCGATCGCTCTGGGAAAGGCATCAAGAATGGGGCGGAGCTCGCCCTGGATGCCCTCAAGCTGCTCGGCAAACGCGTCAGCATTCTCCTCCTCAAGACTATTCCGCGCAACGCTCAGTGAACGCGTGACCGGATCGCCCAGCCTTCGTTTCGCATCGTTGAGCCGGTTCTTCGGATTGGTTGGGAGCCTCAGGCTCAAGGTCTCTTCGATCTGTCCAATCGCTTGAGCAGTCGTCGCTTCGACCTGATCGAGGTAAACCGGCAGCTGGGAGGCACGGTTCGCAAACCCATCCGCAAGCGTCGGTGCCGTCGCAAGTGCTTCGAGCTCGGTCTGGGTGAGGGCATCGAGCTCCCGTAGAATTTGTTGGATGGCACTGAGACGCGGGCGATCTGCCACAACTTCGAGTTCGAAAAGCTCTCCTCGCTCAAGAATTTCTGTCGGGGTGAGCCGTTGGTCAGACAGCTGCATCGATTCGGATTCATCAATCACGATCGCGATCTCGCGCTCAATTTCCCGAGTCTGAAAAAAGGAACGAACCGGCTGAGCGAGAATCAGTAGCAGCACCGCAAGTGCTGCCAATCTCAGCCCAAGCAACCACCTCCCCCGGCTCCGATTGACGAGGTCACGCTCAAAGCGGTAAAGCGAGACCAATACTTCGACTGCCACACCCCCGAGCAGGGCGATCACCCAAAGCGGCCAGGAGGTCGCAAACGAACAGAAGCAGCCGACCGCCTGCAGCGCCAGCCAAATACCCAAGGCAGCTACGAGACCACCAGCAAAAGACATTGGTATCGACAGAGAGGTAAAGCGTCTTCGCACAAACAAGGACCCCAGCCAAACTAAAAGGCAGACAGCCAGTCCACCTATCCAAACGGCAGGATGAACTCCGGAAATAAGATCGCTACGACTGAAATCTTCTGAATTCACTTCGGGTAAAAGCAGTTAACGGTGGGAAAAGTCTAGTATTACGGGAGTCTGCTCTGTTCGCAGATTGGTTGAGTAATCAAATCCGAATTTTGGGAGGGCGTTTCTGATAGTATTCGATTGAGCTGATGTTAGGATAAACGCGGTTGGTCAATGACTTGCGACCGAGGGTCCCTTTCCGCGGCCCATTTGCGCGAGCTGCTCCCTGAAGCCCGTCGTCGGTGCGTCTTTGGATTCGAAAGTTACTGGTATATCTTCGTCGAGGCGACGGCTCCGAGAGATCCATCGAGAGAGAACAATCTCGATCAGGAGAAAGAGAAAAGCGCCGACAGCGAGGTATTTCCAGAGCTCCTGGCCGAATTGGTTTCCGCTCAAGAATCCGACCAACTCTTCCAATGTCTGCGGCTCGGCGATCGTGATGAAGTTCGCGAGAAAGGCCTCATCAGAGCTCGTCAGGCTCATCAGCTGACTCTCCGCATTGTCCCGGCGCACCGTGAAAGGAATCGTAGAAGACTCCGGTCTTAGAAACTCACTGAAAAAGGGAGTCTGGTCTTCCGGCACTTCGAGCCGGTAGAGCCCTGACGAGATGTCGCCCTGCAGTTGCAGCATCCCCCCACTCGAACCAAGTACAGCACTGCGAGTCGATCCGTCGGGCGCCGTCACCGGAAAAGCCGGAGCACTCGGGTCGCCGGTATTTGCTGCGACGCCTGCCTCTCCATCACGGAACGGATTAAAGGCCGACGACGGGATCAGGCGGCGAGACATTCCCTCGGTCTCGTAGTAGAGCGCCACTTTGGAATCTGAGCCGTCTTCAAAATGGGTAATCTCAATCTCATACCACTGCCCCGCTTCCAGCTTCCTCGAGTAGTGTTTAGAGCCACCCGGGTAGCGGACGTCGAGGACTTTCCGATTGTCGATGTGGAGCACCAACCGGTCGTCGGCATCGGCAGAGAATGTGTAGCGACCAGTCTTGGGAACCTGGAAGCGGCCCTGCCATTCAATTCGAAATCCATCCTTTGGCACACCTGGGGCTGGTGATCCATTTAGCCAGTTAAAGCGAATCTCGGAATCCTGCCGGGTGAAAACAGGCTCTTGCGCTGAGTGACTCACGAAATAGTTACCAATCAAGCCCTCACCAAGGGATCGACCGCCCTTTCCGGTCAGCGCCAGATTCACCTCCCAGCCGGGATCAAGGTTCAAATTGTAGGCGGCAGGGTTGGCGAGGTGGTAAGTCAGCTCATGCAACACCGGAAGGAAGGCTTGCCGAGTCACTAAATTTCCCGAGGCTGGAGCGAGGGGCAAACCCGAGACAATCACGCTGCCGTCACCAACCGGACGAGAACTGAGGAGAATGTCACCATTGTTGAGCCGAGCGCCCACTGCCGTCTCTCTCGCAAGCGACTCCGGCACGACCTGCTGTCGATAAGCACCGAGGAGTGTGTCCGCGAAATCGCTTTTTCCTGCCTCCGCAAACTTCTGCAACACCGGGTGGGCCAAAGTCCGTGGCGAAGGCCGAAAGCGTGAGTCCAAGTCTGGTGCAACGACCACAGACCCGATCTCAACCGGGAGGAGCGGACTCGCCGAGGCAGTCTCCCAGGAATTGTAAAACTCGGGCTGCACTCGTGGACCAGGCGCCACGAGAAGCCCACCGCCCCCTTCCACGAAACGGGCAATGGCGTCGGCACTCGCGCCGTTCAGGCGAGGCACGTCGACTAGCATGATCACATCATAGCTTCCGAAATCAGAAATCCCGGTAAGCTCTGCGGCAGTCAATACTTGCGGTGCGACCAGAAATTGAATCGGATCAAGAGTGGGGTCGTAGTAGGCATCGAAATCATCAGAGGCATCGTCACTCACTTCCGGGGTGTTGGCAGAAAGCTGCGGATTGAGAGTAAGACTGGAAGGAGCCAGCGCGAGCTGAGTGAAAGTTGCGCCACGCTCGAGCAGTCGCCCAGTCGCATTTCCATCGACAATCAGCACGCTCAATTCATTGGCGACATTGATCGCAGTCGCCCCCCGATTGTCGGCGAGAATATCGTCCTCAACCTCAAGCGAAACTTCGATCGCGGTAGCTCCGGGCTCAGAGAATTGGTGCCAGATCTGGACGCGGTGCTTTTCTCCCGGCTGCATCTGCCCGAGCGAACGATCAAAATACTCTCTTCCCCCATCGGTCCGAAAGCTGAGGCCGCTCGGGGTGACCGCTTCGTTACCGGTATTTTCAACCGTGACTGACACTTCCACCTGACGATCGATCCCAACGATCTCTCGAGAAAGAGAGACATCGGTGATCGCGAGGTTGCGGAGGTGTTGCGGCAGGGGCATCCGACGCATCATCACCTGCGGCTCGGAAGGGAGATTTTTGAAAGCGTCTCGCAGGAAGTTCCAGCGTCCGCTTTTGCCAATTTCCCACCCGACATTCTGACCGTCAGTGAACAAGATGATCTGCTTGGCAGAGTGGTCACCCCGCGTCAGACTTAGCGAAGCAAGGGTGAGGGCTTGATAAGACGCCATCGCCCCATCGAGTGGCCGCAAATCATCGAGCGCTGCTTCCAACTCGGCTCGATCTGTCGTCGGATCGAGTATCCTCGCGTTGGGAGAAGGACCTCCCAGAATTAAGCTGAAAGCATGTCCCCGCGGAGCGCGCTTAACGATCGTGCGCGCCTCTTCCACCGCTCTCTCAAAATTCGTGACCCCATCTGAAGAAAGGCTCATCGAAGTCGAGCCATCGATGACCAGAGCAATGTCCTGGCGTGCACTCGGTGAAAACCGAGAGAGATTGAGATATTTCTCCAAAAAGATCAGCGCGACGCAAAGCAAGAGGAGAACAACCGAACTGATACCAATAATGCGGCGCCATTTCGGCTCGTTGTTCAGAACAACGGCGACTCCTATTCCGACGATTGCTATCAGCAGCAAGGGGAGAACGATCACCCAGGGGATCGACGAGCCCGGCGGTATGAAAGGACGGGCAATCGCGAGCGCGAGTAAGCCGACAAGCAGACAGCGACACGCCATCAACAACGCTTCCTCCAACTGAATCCGGCGATTTCGGATCGCGAGCGACTCAATCAAGAAATTCATCGCACCCCATTCGACCACCTTGCTGGATCGACGATTCAGCAAATGAATGATAATCGGAATCAAGATACCGAGCGCGCCAAGAAGAAGGATGGTATTGAGAAAAAGCATCGGGCACCAGCGGTGCGTGAAGGAGTAAAAGGTTAAAGGTGGGAAGGTAAAATGTTTCTAACCCGGGCGCAGGAGGGCGTTTTTAAAGGTGCGAAGGTGGGAAAGTCCGAAGCGTTAGTTTGTGCGGCCTGGTGGCCGCTGTTTTTTGTATTCTAAATGCTAACTCCTAAATTCTAAATACTGACGGGCCATGCCCGTCCTTACCTTCTCTGCGAAAAGTATCCAAAAAGGGCCTCGGTTACTGGAGTCTTGGTGTTGATCGGAACGTAGTCAGCCTGAAGCTGACCACAGGCTTGCTCGACAGATTTCAAGTGATTCCGGACGCTGTCGAGGTAGGCCGCTTTAATCGTGGAGGGCTCGATATTGAGGCGGCGACCCTCGATCTCAAGACAGCGGAAATCGTCAAACTTTTCAAAGGGAAAACTCAGTTCCTCCTCAGCCATGAGATGGAAAACAACGAGTTCGTGATGCTTAAACCGAAAATGATGCAGCGCATTTTTGATAGCCTCGGCATCGTCGAATAAATCGCTGATGATGATGACAAGCCCGCGAGACGGGATCCGTTCGGCGATTTCGTGAAAGGTCTCGGCACAGCGGGTATCACTGCCAGGTTCAGTCACGGCAAGCTCTTCGAGAATAGACCTGACCTGACTTGGCTTTGCCGCAGGGCGGATATGTCGGCGGATTTGCTCGTCAAAGGTCACAAGTCCAACCGCATCCTGCTGGCGAATCAGCAGATAACTGAGTGCAGCGGCGAGATACCTCGCATAGTCGAATTTGGAAAGACGGTCGGAGCCGGCCAAAGTCGTCGAAGCATCCCCTGCGTAGCGCATCGAACCCGAGGCATCGACGAGCAGAGTCGCCCGCATGTTGGTCTCTTCGATGAACTGTTTGATGTAATAGCGATCGCTTTTCCCGTAGACTCGCCAATCGAGATTCCGAAGATCATCTCCCGAGACATACTGACGATGCTCGGCGAACTCGACTGAAAACCCCTTGTGCGGGCTGGTGTGGCGACCATTGATCGTGCCCTCTTTGGCGCTGCGAGCCAGAAATTCAAGCCGACCGATCACTTGGATAATCTCAGGCGGGAGTAGGTCGGAAAATGTAGGTGTTTCAGGCATTTAGTGGGAGAGAGGATTTACACGATGTTGTTTATCCCGAGACGTGCGATCACCATGCGTCTTGGTCAGCCTCCGGAGCATTTTTTCTACTTCATTCTTTAATCCCCTCTCGAAAGCAAAACTCGCTAACGAATTAGGACTCCTGACTTCCAAATTCTGACTTCCAAATTCTGCAGCCCTCGGCTGCCCTAAACCTCCAACTCAGCGCTGGGTTGAAACTGCTCAACCAATCTGGAAATGATGTCGTCGCTGCTGATTCCGGCCGCCTCAGCGTTGAAAGTCGTGAGGACACGGTGACGCAGCACCGGGTGGGCAACGGCGCGAACATCTGCGGTAGTGGTGTGATAGCGTCCCTCAAGAATCGCACGCGCTTTCGCGGCGAGCACCAGATAGATACCGGCGCGTGGCCCGGCTCCCCATCCCACCATCTCTTTGACAAAATCAGGAGCCTCCGATTCACCCGGGCGCGATGCTCGGACGATCTGAGTGGCGTAGGCGACGACGTGGTCTGCCACCGGAACCCGACGGACGACCTGCTGAAGACGCATCACCGCGTCAGCGTTCAACAACTTACTGACTTCGGCTTTGTAAGTGCCGGTCACCCGCTTGATGATGGTCTCCTCTTCGGTAGCGCTTGGGTAGTCGACCCGGATGTTGAACATAAAACGGTCAAGCTGAGCTTCTGGAAGGGGGTAAGTGCCCTCTTGTTCGATCGGGTTCTGGGTCGCCAGCACAAAGAAGGGCTCGGGAAGCGGGTAGGTTTCCTCGCCAATCGTGACATGATTTTCCTGCATCGCCTCGAGCAGGGCCGCCTGGGTCTTCGGAGGAGTCCGGTTGATCTCATCGGCGAGGATCATGTTGGCAAAGACGGGGCCGCGCACGAATTTGAAGACTCGCTTGCCAGTGCTCATGTCTTCCTCGAGGACTTCGGTCCCGGTGATGTCGGCTGGCATTAAGTCAGGCGTGAACTGGATCCGCTTGAAGCTCAAATCGAGCACCTCCGACAGAGTTGAAATGAGAAGGGTTTTAGCAAGCCCCGGAACCCCGACGAGCAGGGCGTGACTGCGACAAAAGATGGCCACCAATAGCTGCTCGATGACTTCGTCCTGACCAACAATGACAAGCTCGAGCTCCTTTTTCATCGAGGCATAAGCCTCTTGGAGCTGTTGAACGATCTCCTTATCGGAGCTTTCCAATTCGGTTTCGGCATCGGCCGGGGCGACAGTTTTGGACATGATGATCGGTGATAGCGTCTGGTGGCGCAAGACGTCTGGCTGACCCTCGCACTCGGACCAGACAGTAAGGGAATCCGAACCAACCTGTCGACCGGTCAGCTCCCCGTAATGACGTTTGCTTCGATAGCCCCATCGGGGCAGCCCATCGAAAGCGTTGGTCTCACATCTGTTGCTTGCGAGTCGTGCCGTTTCAAGATTAGGGGTTCCAATGCAGCGCTGGCTCGAGATTTTTCGCGAATTCCTTTTCCTCGGCCTGACCTCTTTTGGTGGTCCAACCGCCCACATCGGATTTTTCCGAGAGCGATTCGTGGACCTCAAAAAATGGCTCGACGATCAGGAGTTCGCCAACGCACTTGCCCTTTGCCAGTTCCTCCCAGGGCCGGCAAGTAGCCAGCTCGGTCTCGTGATCGGCTGGAAACAGGGCGGCTGGCTTGGGGCCTTTGCCGCCTGGCTCGGCTTCACGCTGCCATCAGCCATCTTGATGACCGTCTTTGGCGTTTCTCTCGGTTGGTTCATCGACGATTTGAGCAAAGGGGCCGGTTGGCTGCGAGGACTTCAGATCGCGGTCATTGTCGTGATCGCGAAAGCGGTCTATCAAATGTGGACATCACTTTGCACGAGGCGCTCACATCAGCTCATCGCTCTTCTCGCCGCTGCCGCAATGCTTGGGACAGGATTACCCTGGCTCCAACTGGTTCTGATTGCCTTGGGCGCAGTCACTGGCTGGATACTCTGGGGACGAAGAGAGAAAGAGGCCGAGCCAGAGCTGTCCAAGCCTGGCCCCCTCGAAAGAGGATCTCGAACTATCGCGATTACCTGCCTGCTGCTTTTTGGTGTTTTGCTGATCGGACTACCTCTCGCTGCCCAGTGGAGACCAGATTGGTCGATCGTGACGACTTTTGACGCGATGTATCGCAGTGGCTCTCTCGTTTTTGGTGGGGGTCACGTTGTCTTGCCTCTCCTCTCCGAAGAGGTCGTTGCGAGAGGGACTATTTCGGAGGCTGAGTTTCTCGCTGGCTACGGAGCGGCCCAGGCAGTGCCGGGACCACTTTTCACCTTCTCCGCGTTTCTCGGCTCTCGAATCGACGGACCAGGTGGGGCATGGGTAATGGCCCTCGTTGCTTTGTTAGGAATTTTTTTAGCCGCTTGGTTACTGATCATGGGCGTGATGCCGTTTTGGGAATCTGTCTCCCGCAAACCTGCCTTGAAGGCCGCACTCGCCGGGACCAACGCCGTCGTCGTGGGGTTACTCATCGCAGCGCTTTACACGCCGGTCTGGACGGGAGCCATCACCGGGACTGCTGACGTTGTCTTTTTGATCGGAGTGGGAATCGCTTTGATCCTGTTCCGCATCCCAGCATGGGCCGTGGTCATTTCCGCCGGATTGGCAGGCGCCGCTTTCCTGTGAGACCAAGATTGGTGAAACGTAAGCCGATCCTTTAACTACTCCTGTCCCGGCCGGGACAAGAGTTGTTAGAGGAGCTCGTCAGTCTCTTTTTCGACCCGGTCGAAGTAGGCTGAGAGAAGACGAGACGTCAGCACCCGACCGACAATATAGCGACTCTCTCTATCGGCGACTACTGGCACGGAGATCCCGGGTGAGTTTCGGGCGAGGCAGAATCCATCCCAGACCGAATCGGACTCATCGAGCCAGGCTTTGTCCCTGATCGGTTCCATGATATCACCGATCATGGTTCCGCCTTCATGCTGGAGACACTGAGCGATTGGAAACCGTCCGATGAGACCTCGCTCGTCGTCGATCACATAAATGTCACCTCGATGATTCGGTCGAATGTGGGGAACCAACTGAGCCACAGTGGTGTCGTGAGATACGGACAGGAAATCCCAATCGATCAGCTGGGTCACCGGGATTTGTTCGAGGCGACGTCGCACTTTCGGGTGATCAAGATTGATGCCCCATCCACGAATCATCCGGTGGAAAAAGCTCCGAGCATAAAAGCGCGTCACGACCACATTTGAAGCAACCACCCCGACCATCACGGCTGTGGCGGCCTGGTAGTCCTCAGTGAGTTCGAAAACAATCAGAATCGTGGCCAGCGGGGCACCAACCACCGCACCTACCATTGCTCCCATGCCAACGAGGCTCGCGATTTGATAATCGAGGCCCGGGATTGCAAGACCGATCACTGCTCCTAAGATTGCTCCCATAAACATGCTCGGAGAGAATATCCCGCCGGGAAATCGAGTGCCGAGGCAGCAGGTTGTTGCGATGAATTTCCCAATCAGAAGAGAAACGAGAGCCACGATCGTGAAAGTCGGGGCACTGACAGGCTGTGAGAGCACTTCCTGGACGAGACTGTCCCCCAGCCCGAGCGCGCCGGGTGCCCAAAACCCGACTAATCCAGCAAGCAGACCACCAACGCAGGTGTAGGTCCAGATCGGGAGCCGAACCGCTCCGAGCAATTTTGAAAAATTGCTGACACTCCACATAAAACTGATCGCGAGAATCGCAGCGGCAAGACCGACCCCGCCGTAGATGGCGTAGTCGAGCAGACCGATCTCGTGCTCAAGCAACTCCAATTTGAGCGTGGTGTATTCAAACTCAAGATTCCGAACCACGAGGATCGCTGCTACCGAGGCGAGAGTAACAGGCGCAAAACCGCGCAGTCGGAAATGACCGATCACCATTTCGTGGGCGAAAATGACGCCTGCAATGGGTGCATTAAACGAGGCCGAGACCGCACCGGCGACCCCGCAGCCAAGGAGGATGCGGAGAGCATCGCGGTCGAGCCGGAAGAATTGTCCGATACCACTGCCGATCGTGGCGCCGAGCTGCACGGCTGGCCCATGGCGACCTACTGATGCACCAAAACCCAGCGAGATGATATCGGCTGCTGCGGTGATCAAGCCGTCTCGAATAGAGAAGCGGCCATCACGGTCGCGGGCAGCCAGTATGACGTGGGCGGGAGACCGAAACCGCTCCCAGCGAAGCCACTTCAGGGCAAGCCCGAAGAACAACCCGATTAGCCCCAGTTGAAGCACATGAAAACCATTATGGGTGAAGTTCTGAAAGCTCTGCGTCCACCGATAAATTGCTTCGAAAGCGACTCTCAGTCCGCTGCCAGCAAGGCCCATGATGAGCCCGACCGGAATCGCCAG
>JBCCBR010000096.1:0-9731 GCA_039033935.1 Verrucomicrobiota bacterium | reverse complement strand
TGCGATGCGGACGAGTGTTTCATCCATCGGATAGGCCCCTGAGCCGTAGCGACCAATGCCTCGCTTCTCTCCAAGTGCTTCATGGAAAGCCTGTCCGAGAACGATACCGACATCTTCAACGGTGTGATGATAGTCAATCTCGGTGTCACCTTTTGCCTTTACCTCAAGATCAAAGCGACCGTGCTTGGCAAAGAGTGTTAACATGTGGTCAAAAAACGCGACGCCGGTATCGATCTTCGAGTTACCGATACCGTCGATTTCTAGACTGAGATGGATGTCGGTCTCACCGGTCTTGCGGCTGAGAGAATGGCTTCGAGCAGATTGACTCATGAAATCGGGATTTTTGCTGACGGGGAAGCTGTAAAGATTTACTTTAAACGCTAGCCGGACAACCGGTAATTCGACCTGCCTTCTCGCCTATTTCACCTCGATGGACCAATCCTCTGCAGCGGCGACTGGCTTTGCCCATTTCAAATTCGTTACCGGAAAAGAAGGCCGGGTCATGGTGCTCGACTCTCGCCCTGGCAGCGAGGATGTGATCCTGGTAATTGACTCGGAGCGTTGCGGGATCGCGCGCCTTCACATCTTTCACGATGGTGCCCGGCGCGAGGACGTTAGGGAGGCTTTTCACGAGGAACTCTCGCGGGCTGCTAAGGTGAGGCACCGATCGATCTCCAGAGTCATTTCCTGGGGAAGGGATGCAGAAGAACTCTTTTTTGCTGATGAGATGCGAGACGGAGAGTTTCTCCCCGATTATCTCAAGCGAGTGGCGGGGGTGCAGTTTGAAACTGCCGCCGAGTGGATCCTGCAAATTTGGGATCTCCTTAACTCGACCATTAACCCTCCCGAGTCGTTTCATCGATTTTCGACACTGAACTTTGAGGTGGCGCTGGATCTCAACGGAGAGGTGAGACCGTTTTTTTCCGAGTTCGATGCCTGGCAGAAGCCCGGTCAGCAAGTCAGCGAGCATTCCAGCGAGTGGCTCCTGGCACAGATCTTTTGTTCGTTGATCTCAGGCGTGCCGAGGCGCGAATTCCACGACCAGTCGCTGCCGCGGAATTTTGATGAACTTTCTGATCCAGTAAAAGATGCGGTCCTTGCTGCCTTGCAGGATTCCGGCGACTCGATTGAGCAATTTACCGAGGCAATGAAAGACCTCGCTAACGAGCGTGAGTTGGACGCATCAGAGATCCCGCTTCCCAAAGGAGCTTTTCGCGATTGGCTTGGGAATGAGCTTAAGATTGCCAACAATGATGAGCCTGATTGGGAGCTCCCCGAAGAGTGGCTTCGCCACGATTCTCGCTATTCGCTTCCGATCCAGCTGCGTGGCGCTGACAGCTCGATCCATCTTATCCCGGGCCCCAATCTGATTCCTCGGGAGGACTGGCTTCGGCAGCATTACGATGCGACTCGGCGGCCTGGCCGAGGCACGAAGTATCAAGTCAACGTCAACTACCTTGAGGATAGCGAGAGCTTCACCATGATCGGGGAGGAACGCCGGATCGGTCTCGACCTGCGCAGCTATCTCCACCGTCGCGGTGTGTTGTCTCCGGAGCAGACTCGCGATCTGGTCGAGGAGTTGGAGCGAGCTGTCGTCGCCATCGAAAAACAGATTGGCGCGCCATCAATCTGGTGGTTGCCGCCGAGCCATCTGCTAATCGGAACAGGAACCCAGTCGGTGAGCGGGTCTCTCGGCATGATCGATCGAGCGGGCGGGCTCAACTGGGAGAAATTCCCGATGCGCTTGCGACTGCACCAGTCGGTGCGGGATCTTTTTGAGGGAGTGAAATTGCCGGCCAAGATGCGTCGACTCGCGAAGCTCCCCGGGAAAGAGCACACCGCGGCGAGAAGGGGAGCGATCGGTTTGCCGATAATTTGGTTCTGCCTCACCGGGGAGCCTCTATGGTGGAGCAGACCGATTGGAGCGTATGGCGGCGTCGACAATGAGACAGCCGAGTTGCTCGAACGATTTCGGGTCGGCCTGCTCCAGGATCCCGAAAGTTGGGAATGGGACTTATTTTCGGTCTTTTTGCGCGGGGAAGGCGCTGAAGAGCTGGCGGAGCGAAAGATGCCAGGCGGAGTCGTTGCTGCAGCTAACAAAGTCTTTTCCGCTAGTCTTTCGGAAGTCCCCTTGTTCGAAGGCGACATCGACCTGAGTCCCACCCCGACTGACGGTGCCGGGGATGCGGAGGAAGATCCGAAGTCGGATCAGGAAGAGGAAAGTGATGGTTCCGTGCTTGACGAGCGAGAAGAGACCGAAACGACTCTCGAAGACAGCGAAGACAGCGAAGACAGCGAAGACAGCGAAGACAGCGAAGACAGCGAAGACAGCGAGCCAGTCGCTACTCCTGAGGTCGATGAAGATGCTGTTTCGACAGAAGAGGCTCCGGTCGTCGCCGTGCCGCTCCCGTCGCAGCAATCGGCTCCCAAGAAAAGTCGGTTTTGGCCCTTCGCTATTTGGCTTGG
Organism: Verrucomicrobiota bacterium; assembly: GCA_039033935.1. Taxonomy (GTDB): domain Bacteria; phylum Verrucomicrobiota; class Verrucomicrobiia; order Verrucomicrobiales; family DEV007; genus Arctic95D-9. The sequence continues at coordinate 7,265 of JBCCBR010000096.1, read as the reverse complement.
GTTTTTCGCTGGGCTCACGTCGATCCTCGGCGGTGCCCGACTCGCCGAATGGAATCTATCACAAGGCCCTTTCGCGCCCAGTCAGAACCGGGATCTGCCTGCGCCTCTCGATCTTTTGGCAGATGAATCGCCGCCTCAGTTTTCGGAATGGTTTCGGCAGGAGGCGATCGCGGCGAGACGACTCGATTTGATTGGAAGCGAGCCTTTGTCTCTGAATCAGATCGGGTCCGAACGGCTCGAGTGGTTAGATAGCCTTGCCGATCAAGACTCGACATCAGATGCCGCGATTTGGCTCGCAATTCAAACGGGTGACTCCGAATTGATTGAAGCTCAGGCGGAGCTTGGCAACAGATTGGCACTCGAGTGGTTGATCCACAACCAACTCGGCAAGGCTGCTCGCGCGGGAACCTTCCCCACCGAACTGCGTTCGATAATCGGAGCGGCCGCGAGAGCTGGCGAGCCGCTGGCGATGCATTGGCATGGCGTGCTTTCGATGAGCCAAAATCCTGATGAGGCGCGGCAACTACTGACTGCTGCTGCTGAAGCGGGGCGAGTCTCTGCGTTTTATGCCCTCGGAGTCCTGGAGGAACAATCAGGTCGAGACAAAGCTGCCGCAGAACACTTTCTGAGGGCAGCAGATTCTGGCCATACCGCCTCGATGCTGGCCTACGGCTACTGCTGCGAAGCCGGTCTTGGGATGGAGCGTAATTTCCCCGAGGCCAAGCGATGGATCAGACTGGCTGCCGCCAACGGAAACACTCTCGCTATGAACTGGTGCGTGGAGCGTGGGATCTGGTGATCAGACGAGCCCGAGGGGATAGTGTGAGAGCTGCCGGAACCCTTCCTCAGTGATCAGGTAGTTGTTTTCCAAGCGAATCCCACCGCGAAGAGATTCGTGGTAAAGGCCTGGTTCGAAGGCAAGCACATCGCCTACTTCAAGAGTGTCGTCCCAGTGTGAATTGAGCCGGGGAACCTCATGCGCGTCGAGCCCGATACCGTGACCAGCATGGTGGATAAAGGCATAGCCGTTCCAGCCATCGAGGCGAGCGTGAATCTCGGTGTGAAACTCAGCACACGATTGACCGGGCCGCATCATCGATTCCCCAAATGTCATCACTTCGAGGATGTGGGCGTGGGCAGCGGCTTGCTCTTCGGATGGCTGACCACCGATCGCAAAGGTTCGACAGAGATCGCTGCGATAGCCTCGCACTCCGACTCCGATATCAAGGGGGATCAGCTCTCCGCCCAGGATTTCCTGCCTTCGCGCAAATCCGCCTGGCACGCCCGCTCGAAAGTCTTGCCCCCAGCCGCTGAGAAATTCGCCGGCAGAAAAAGTCGCCTCTTCGAGCATCGCCGCCATGATCTCTGTTTCGGGGATCCCAGGTTCGACCATTTGACGCGCTACCTCGTAGGCCCGCTCGGCGCAGTCGATTGTGAATTCAAGCGCGGCGACCTCGTCTGGATCCTTACGTCGCCTCAGACGCTGCCAGGGAGCGGATATGTCGCGACAGTCAATGCGCTCCAGCATCGCCGCCGGAGTCTCGTTGTCGGTGCCGATCGGGACTGTTTTCGGCAGATGAGGGAGGAGGGCACTGGCGACTTCGCCGGCGAGATTTTCTTTCAGGGTGAAAAGTTTATTGGGCACATACCCGACGATCTTGTTGACCGCGTCCACGTCCGCTTCCTCGGAGTGATTCACCAGAGTGATCTCACCCTCCGCGGGGACCCATAGCGCAGTCGGAGTAAGGGGCTGCTCATGCCAGTAGCCGGAAAGGGCATAGATGTAGTGGCGATTAAAAAACACTGCTCCGTTGAGCGAAAGTTCGCCCAGCATCCGGCGCAGGCGGGATTGTCGACCGCGACAAAAGACAGGATCGAGAGAGGGTGGGGCAACAGCGCGCATCGTGCGATGAATTCAGGCAATTTGAATAGGGGAAATCAGCATGCGTCTTGAAATACGGCAAAAATCTGGGTCGGGACGCCTTGCTGCACGCGCTGAAGTTCAAAAACAAGACCCACTTCTGGAAAAGTTCAGCGATGCTGACTCCATTTCATGTTGGCATCATCTGGCTTAAATTCGGGCTTGCCGCATTTTCAGCACTCGCCACACTCGCGGCATGAAATCCCTCCTGCCTGTTTTTTTTGCGTTCGCTCTCGGGTGCTCGTTTGCGTCGGCCGCCGAGGTCATCGAAGTTGGCGCGACGGAGTTCGATGAATTGCCTGGCGGTAAAGAGGCAGACGGGATTGTCGGGGATTTCGTGATGCGCAACGACCTCGTCGAGGTAGTGATTTCCGGTAATCTCCCGCTGCGTCGGCCTAATATGGGAGGCTTTTATGGCACCAATGGCGAGACCCCTGGGATCATCTACGACCTCACCCTGCGGGGAGCGGACAACGATCAGATGACGCTCTTTTCCCCCTCGAGTCAAAAAGGCCCGGTCAGCTACGTGCGACCGATCGATACCGGTGACGATTCAGTCGCAGCGATCGAGACAGTGGTGACGGCGGCTCGCGGTGGCGGTCTCGCCCGCCGACACGTTTATCGGCTGAGAGACGGCGAGCAGGGTATCCTGATTGAGTCGACGATCAGCAATCAGAGCGATCGGGACATCCCCGTAAAGATCGGCGACGTCTGGACCCAGATGCGGGAAAAAGGATCGCTCAAGGGCATCCAGTGGGCCAACGCGATTGATCCGGCTGACCGCTGCGGCTATGCCGTTGCCAGGGTGGAGACGGAGGCGGCAACTATCCCGGAGGAGTCGACTCCGACTTTGAAACCAGGCGAGACGGTGACCGTCGCCCGCTTCCTCGCGGTGGGGACTTCACCTGCCGAAGCAATGGGGGTGGTTGCAGCCTATCGAAATTCGAAGGCGGTCGGAACCCTGCGACTGTCCCTCAGAGACGAATCGGGAGCAGCAATCCCAGCTGGCCAGGTCGACCTCGTGGTCGGCAATGGCATTCCGATCCCGGCGTATCCGGATGAGGACGGTAAAATTGAGATCTTCGCCTCAGTCTCGACCTACACGTTGACCGCGCGCGACATCGGGCGCGAGGCGATTTCCCGCGAAGTCGAACTCGCCGCCGGGGACGAGCATGAGTGGGAGGCAGAGATGTCGGACCTCTCTACCGTGGTCTTTTCAATCACCGACGAGTCGGGGGGCGATCTACCGATAAAAGTGCAGTTCAATCCTCGCCGTGGGACCGCAGACCCGAATCTTGGCCCGACCGATCGTGCCCATGGCTGTGTCGATCAGTGGCACTCGGAGACCGGCAGCTTCACCGTCCCGCTACCGCCGGGAGACTATCGTGTGATCGTGACGCGGGGACCCGAGTTCGACCATCTCAGCGAAGACATCAGCCTGAAACTCGGAAAATCGGTCACCATCGAGGGCCAGTTAATCCGCTCGGTGGATACACGAGGCTGGGTTTCGACCGATTTTCACAATCACTCGACCCCTAGCGGCGACAACACCTGCGGGACGGATGATCGCATCATCAACCTTGCGGTCGAGCACATCGAGTTTGCCCCGACCACCGAGCACAACCGGCTCTATGATTGGGAGCCGCACATCGACCGACTTGATCTCGGCAAGTTTCTCTCAACGGTACCGGGCATGGAGCTGACTGGGCGCGGGGCTCATTTTAATTGCTTCCCGCTTGTCCCCGATCCGACAAAGCAGGATGGGGGTGCCCCCGTCTGGCAAAAAGATCCGCGGCTCAACACGATCGTCTTGCGAAACTTTCAGAGAGAAGAACCCGATCGCTGGGTCCATCTGAATCACCCCGATATGTCAGAGAATTTCGTCGACTGGAATCGGGATGGTCGACCCGACGGGGGCTATCCCTTCTTCGCCAATCTCCTTGATGGGCTTGAGTCTCAGAACTACCGCGCTTCCAACATTCTCGCAGGGGCTCCCTACAAAATCTCTCCGCTCAAAGATGGCATTGGGAAACGAGTCGAAGTCTTCCGCGAAGTCGTTTGGCTGCAGCTATTGAACCGTGGGGTGACAGTCTGGGGAATCGGAGTGGCAGATGCTCACCATGTTCACGGCAACGGCGTTGGGAGCTGGCGAACCTACATCCCGAGCTCGACCGACAGCCCGTCGCGGATCGACTGGCGAGAGATGTCGCGCCATGCCAAAGCCGGTCGCATGATCCTGACGAGTGGGCCATTTCTCGAAGTGGAGACTGGCAGTGGCGCGATCGCTGGGGGGCAGGATCGGAGCAGTGGCGAAGTCGAGCTCGACGTTAAAGTGCAGTGCCCGAGCTGGCTCGATATCGACCGCGTCCAGGTGCTGGTCAATGGCTACCAGCACCCCGACTACAACTACACTCGCGAAACCCATGCCGATATGTTCAGCGACGAGGTGGTGAAATTTGACCACACTCTATCGATCGATCTGAGCGAGGACGCCCATCTCATCGTCGTTGCGATCGGCGAAAACAGCAATCTGCAGCTCGGATACGGCAGCAGCACGCAGTCTTCGATCCAGCCCTGCGCGTATAATAATCCGATCTTCATTGACGTCGATGGTGGAGGTTTCCAGCCGAACTACGATGAACTCGGCCATCCGCTCCCGGTCTCAAATCTGTCGGTTGAAAAGGTCGAGGCATTGCTGGCAAATTGAGAAACGATGCTTAAAGGAATTGATCCCATCCTCTCCCCCGATCTCCTGAAGATCCTCGCTGAAATGGGGCACGGCGACGAGGTCGTGTTAGCCGACGCTCACTTCCCCGGGCATAGCTGCGGGGCTCGCCACGTCTTGCGGGGCGATGGATTGGAGATCACCGATCTGCTCGCCGGGATCCTTCCGCTCTTCGAGCTGGATGCTTATGATGATCCGCTACTGATGATGGCTCCGGTTGAGGGGGATGATCTCGACCCGGCAGTTGAGGCAGCCTATGTCGAAGTGATACAGGATCATGCTCCCGGTGCTCCTCAGCCAGTGCGACTGGAGCGCTTCTCATTTTATGAACGCGCCTCGCAGGCGTATGCTTGTGTGATGACCGGGACCACTGCGAAGTATGGCAATCTCATTCTGAAGAAAGGCGTCACCCCATGAGCCTTCTGACTCTTGAATCCGAGCTCGGCCAAAAGTTGCTCAACTCTCGCTTGATCGCCGTGTTGGTGATCGACCGCGTCGAGGACGCAGTCCCTATCGCCGAGTCACTGCTCGAAGGTGGCGTTGATGTCATGGAGCTGACGCTGCGAACTCCCGTCGCGATGGAAGCGCTTATCCGGATTCGCGAGGCGGTGCCGGAGATGACCGCAGGGCTCGGTACGATTCTGGATCGGGATCAGGTGGATGCGGCAATCGAAGCGGGTGCCGCCTTCGGTGTTTCTCCGGCGGTGAACCCTTTGGTGCTGGATCATGCGAGAGTTTGTGGGCTGCCTTTCGGTCCGGGAGTGATGACGCCGAGCGATGTCGATACCGCGCTGGTGAAGCACGATTGTCATTTTATGAAATTCTTCCCGGCGACGAGCTCCGGCGGGCTCGATCATTTGAAAAACATCGCCGCGCCCTACGCTCATCTCGGGGTGAAATTCATCCCGCTCGGTGGGATCAATCTCGGGAACCTCGCAGAGTGGCTCGACTCGGATCTGGTAGGAGCGGTCGGGGGGAGTTGGCTCGCGCCAAGGGATGTGATTGCGGAGGGAAGTTGGGGCGAGATCCGAGAGCGGGCAAAAGAGGCGAGAGGGCGCCTATAGCCGCGTTTTCCATAAACGTGGCGCAGTGCAGGCTTCCTATCGCTGAACCCGGCCCCGCTTTGGCAAGCGAGGCTACGTCGAGTGTAGCTGCGTTTTCCACAAACGTGGCGCGGAGCAGGCTTCCGATCGCTGAACCCGGCCCCGCTTTGGCAAGCGAGGCTACGTCGGGTGTAGCCGCGTTTTCCATAAACGTGGCGCGAAGCAGGCTTCCGATCGCTGAACCCGGCCCCGCTTTGGCAAGCGAGGCTACGCCGTTTATCACCCTACTCTCTCTCCGGCACTTCTTCACTCCACTCCAGGACGAGTGGCTGGGACAGTCCCTGATTCCAGAATCCGGTCAGCTTCTGATCGCGTCCCAACACTCCGGTAAAACTGCCGCCCACGGAAGGGACTTCGAAACTGAGGTTGCTCTCGTCAGTAAACTCAATCGCCCCCACCGGCATCGCATGCGGTGTTTGATCGGGACTGTGTAGCGTCACTTGAGGCGAATCGGGTTTGCTCTCGATCTTGATATAAACAAACAGTCCTTCGATTCCTCCAAGGTATCCATACCAGTAACCATCGAGCGGCGAAAGATCTCCCGTGATTTCTAACTCGGTCGCGGGCCCGCCGTTGTTGATCAGACGGATCACAAAGAATTCCCGCTTCGGATCGACCCGTAGATGAGCTCGAAACCCACCGGTCGCTCCGCCGTGCGAGACGGCGCCATTCTGCTCCCGATGCCAGCCGAGCGCCATGGTATCGGTCCGCTTTTCTCGAGCCAAAGACAGTGCAGCAGCAAGTTCTGGAGATGTTTCTGAATCCCAATGAGCCCGAGCGAATCTCGCGAGATCATTCGCTGAGCTGACAATCGCCCCGGCACCGGATAATTCAGCGAGGGGCCAGTGCGATTTTGGCTCTCCGCCGACGTGGGGTGTCGCGAGCTGGTCCGGGCCTGCGGCCTCGCGCGAAGTGGCGGTATCCTGCACAAAGCTGTCTGCCATCCCAAGAGGGGAAAAGATCACTTCATCGACCACTTCGGCATACGGCTTCTCGTGGATCAGCCCGATGAGATGACCGAGCAATCCGACGCCGAGATTGGAGTATTCGTAGGGCGCTGGCGATGAGACCTCTGCCTCAGTCAGCGCTGCCAGCGAGCGATAAAGCCGCGCTGTGTCGATATGGGCATAGGGGGAGTCGGCATCGGCCCCTTCAAAGAGATCTTCCGGGATGCGTGGGAGCCCCGAAGTGTGGGTGCTGAGTTGCTCGAAAGTGATCGCCTTGACCGGGCTGTCTGCCGGGAGGAGTCCGTCTGGGAAATGAGGGCCGATTGGGTCGTCGAGTGCGATCGCCTTCCGCAACACGAGATCGGCAAGCAGCACGCCGGTGAAGACTTTGGTGATCGATCCGATCTCGTAGAGTGTGTCGAGATCAGGCTCGGGTCCGTTTCTGCGGATGTGCCCGGCGGTCCAGTTTTCAGATTCCCCGTTGCGCTCGCGGAGCATCACGATGCTCTCGGCATCGAGGGTGAGACCTTTGATGTGATCTTTGAGCGGATCGGGGATCTCCTCAGCAG
>JBCCBR010000095.1:0-9739 GCA_039033935.1 Verrucomicrobiota bacterium | reverse complement strand
CCACCGCTCCGGACCGGCGACTTCAGTCGCCACTGCGGTCGAGGAGAGAGACGTGATTCACACTTGTCATGACAACCTCGCTCGTCCTGATCAAATACCTTCTCAGAAAACAAAAGCGCCCGCCAACGTGGTTGGGGGCGCTTTCGGGTAAATAGTTTCGTTTGTGATCGAATCTTAGAGACTACCACCGACCAGCTCCATCGCGTCGACCGCGCGGCAGGAGTAGCCCCACTCGTTGTCGTACCAGCCGACCACTTTGACGAAGGTGCCCTGCGACATGGTGGTGGGACCATCGAGAATGCAGGAGTGCGGATCGCCTACGACGTCCTTGAGCACGAGTGGGTCTTCGCTGTATTCGAAAATGTGCTTGAGCGGACCATCCGACGCGGCTTTGTAGGCGGCGTTGATGTCCTCGACAGAGGCACTCTGCTTGAGGATACAGCTAAAGTCGGTCACCGAACCGGTCGGGGTTGGGACGCGGAAGGCTCCGCCTTGAAGCTTTCCATTCAGCTCGGGAATGACGAGACCGATTGCCTTGGCAGCACCGGTGCTCGATGGCACGATGTTTTCAGCGGCGGAACGGGCGCGACGGAGGTCGCTGTGAGGAGCGTCGAGGAGGCACTGATCTCCGGTGTAGGAGTGAATCGTGCTCATGAAGCCCATTTCGACGCCAAAGGTGTCGTTCAGCACTTTGACCATCGGCGCGAGGCAGTTGGTGGTGCAGGAGGCGTTTGAAATGATGTGGTGATTCTCTGGCTCGTAGGAGTCGTCGTTAATCCCAATGCAGAAGGTGAGATCGGGCTCTTTCGCAGGAGCTGAAATAATTACTTTCTTGGCTCCGCACTCGAGGTGCTTGCCGGCACCAGCACGATCGACAAAAAAGCCGGTCGACTCGAGAACGACGTCGACGCCCTTGCCGGCCCAGTCGAGAGCAGCTGGGTCGCGCTCGGCCGTAGCGATGATGCGGTGGCCGTTTACCGTGATGGAATCTTCATCATACTCTACCGTGCCTTTGAAGCGGCCCTGGGTAGAGTCGTATTTGAGGAGGTGAGCGAGGGTCTTATTATCGGTCAGGTCGTTGATTGCGACTACTTTTGCGAGCTGCTCAGGGCTCATCGCGCGCAGAACGTTGCGTCCGATCCGTCCGAAGCCGTTGATTCCGTATGATGCCATAATGGGGTATCTGGGTTTTCCGTGTGTGGTTAAAGGTGTCTCGACATTACTGCCAAAACGAGGCGGCTCCACCTCATGGCGGCAGCGGCGCTACTCTAAGAAGGTTTAAAGATCCGTCAAAAGAAAAGGCCGATTGCGCCCGTAACGTGGTTGCTACCCTGCTTAAGCTCAATCTGTTCCGTTTTGCGAAGCCATTTGGCGAATTTTCGCAGGAAAGAGTGAACAAATTCGCTTTTCAATCGTCTCTTTGTGTGCAGAAGGCCATCAACTCTCTCTCTCACCCTCCTTAAAACACCCCGGCCTTCATAGTTTTAGACAAAAGCACAACCCCGGAGATCTGCGGCCAACAGCCGTTTGTTAATAAATTTTAAATTTCAACTTGCGCTTAAATTTATAGATTTTACAATTTCTTCGGAATTTCTGATTTACCATGAAAAAATTACTCATTGTTCTCAATGATCTCGAGCACTCCGGCAAGTCCGTTCTTGCCCGGGCGCTTTCTCAGCACCTCACTGCCAACGAAGTCAATAATCTGCTGGTCACTTCGAACGAGGAAGACATGACCGAGACCTTCGCCGGTGAATTCTGGGACCTTGAAGATGACTTTGGTCTGTCGCAGGTCATCACAGCCCTCGACAACCACGATGCGGTGGTGGTCGATGCCCACTCTGGTGCGGCGCGCAACTGGGCTGAGTTCTGCGAGGAAAAAGAGATCGAATCTTTGCTCGGCGAGCTCGAGGCAGAGATGACCGTTGTGATCCCCAACACCCGCTCGGAGCGATGCAACGAAGAGATTACCGACCTTTGTGAATTGTTTGCCGATCAGGCCGACTACGTCGTGGCGCACCTCCCCGGAGACGAGCGCTACGAGGTGAAATGGAAATCAAGCCCAGCCGAAAAAGCGACCCGCTACCTTGGTGCCCAGATTGTCGAGATGCCGGGCATTCCCGAAGCCCTTTCGACCGCCCTCGAAAGTGCCGGAACGACTCTTCCCGAAGCGCTCAACAATTCCAAGAAGCTCTCCCGCTTTGCTGAAGTCGAAGTAGACCAGTGGATCGAGCGTGCCTCCGAAGCGCTTGCTTCAGCAGAAGACTTCATCATGCCGGAAGCACTTGGTTCAGTTGCACTCGACTACTGATCCAAGTCGACGGTATCAGATTCCCGATTTTCAAAGACCCCGAGCCACGGCTCGGGGTTTTTTTGTGGGGGGATCGAAAGAGACACAGCGACCAGATCCAGGAGCGCGTCTCCAAAGGCTGAACAGAGATTCGAATCAGACGAGTCAACGAATACTCAACCGGGGATCGGCTGGCGGAAAATACCACACGCAGAGGCGCAAGGGCGCAAAGGATCCAGCAACTCGCAGTGCCTTGCGCCTTGGCGCCTCTGCGTGAAATTTTTACGGTCGACCTGATCGATAATCCTGGCGGAACCGCGAAACGCATTCGTCATGCGGACTTGAGCACTGGCTCAGTGGTTTCAGCGCCTATCAGGGCTCTATTTGAAAATCGCGTCGATTCCCATGGCGCTTTTTCGAGCCAATTTGGGCATCAGCTTGGGTCGAGATCGTTTCAGCACAAAGTAGGCGAGCGAGAGCAGTCGCATCCCGATCACCTTGTCGACCACCCGGTAACTCGGCTCGCGGCGCAGCAGGTAGCGCAGACAAAGTCCGATCTGACGCCGGCTGAATCGGAAGGGTTTGAAGTCGAGCTTGACCCGATATCGGTACCGGCTTCCGCGCGGGTAGCGCTTCTTGTATCGTTTTTTCGCTTTTTTCAATCTCGTGCGGATGTCCTCATCGAAGGGCCGGAAAAAATACTCTCGAGCCAGGGCAAGTATCCCGAAGGTGTACTCCATGTATTCGACGTCCTCCTCTGGCAGATTGCATTCCAGCGCCAGCATCCGCATGTGTTTGATTTTTGCCATCGCCGCGTAGCCCGCCCGGATGCTGGCTTCTCCGTCTTTGACGAAATGGGCCAGCATGCGCTTGAGCGAGTGGGATACGAAGAGGTGATACCAGTAGACCCCGAGCAGGGGCGGCACGCGGACCCGACGAAAGTAGAGTCGCTCCCGGGCATACTCGGGGATGTAGAGGAGCGTCGTGACGACTTCCTCGGAGAGCCGCAATAATTCCATGAGCGCAGCCGGATTGGCGACGTCGGGCAGGTGATTGATGGCTTCTTCGACCAGCTCGCCGTGTTTGAAGAGACGCAGCGTCACAAAGGTATTGATCTCGGTCCAGATGCCGGCCTCCTCAAGGAAAGCGAGCCGGCGAAAGGGAGTCCACCCCCCGGTTTGGCACCAGACGGAGATTCCAATCACATTCGGCGCATCGCGCAGCTCGATCGCGAGTTGCTCGTAATCGTGCCCGATAAAGCTGGGATACTCGCCGCAGCCCTCATACTCGCGGCGCGTCTGCAGCTCGACGATGGTGGGGATGTCTGTGACGAAGAAGTTTCGGTTGAGCGAAAGGTATCGAAAGAAGTCCGATTCTCCATATTTCATCGAGAGCACAAGCGCTGGACTGCGGAGGTTGGCGACCGTTTTCTCCAGGGTCGCCTCGTGCCAGATGAGATCACCGACATGGTGAGCCCCTACCGTCCAGGTGCGGAAAATACAGCGCCTCCCGTAGGCTTCGAAGACTGGCAGGATCTCGGCGAGGCAGCGATTGACGCTTTTTGGATTTTTGAGGACCAACTCAGACTGAAAGGCTTCCTTGATATCCTGCCCATCGCTTTCACCGATTCGGAGAACCACCCCGGCGACTTCGGGGGTGGAGTCAAAAAAGGATCGCAAGAGAGAACGTAGGTAGGCTCGCTGCTTTTTCTCGCTGTTCCCGAGGGCTTTTTTGAGCGCCGGAGTCAGCGTGAGGATGTCCATCGTCAGGTAGACGTGCAGCCCTTCTTCCCGAATGATCGCAAAGAGGCGTTGGAAATAGCGGCGGTAGTCGGCGATCTGGGCGCGCAGCTCAGGCTCGAGCCATTCGTGGTCGGCTAGGTGCGGCACATCATCGAGGGTCACACCGTTGTAGCCGATCGCGGCGACGCTCCGGCAAAAACGACGCATGTCAGTCTCGATTTCAGAAAAGAGCGCCTCTCGCTGAGTCGGGCTCAGCTGTTCAAACCGCATCCAGGGCAACTTCGACCAATTGATCCGGAACCGATCGTAGCCCCGAAAAAATGGACCGATCGCATCTATCAGATAAAGCGGAGAATTGAGAGCGGGAAGGTCCAAGATCGAGAAACGTTATAGGTTATGCGGCCTGTTTCTGCAAACAGAGGTCACGGCCAGTGGATAACGAGGATGGTCGTAGAAAAGGGAGGTGCAGGGCAGCAATTTTTGCCTCAATTTGTCGAGTGACGGCTACCACTCCGCCCAGCAAGATCGGCATCATCGACTCAGGCGTCGGTGGACTCTCGGTGTTGCGTGAAATTCATCGGCTGATGCCGACTTTTCCGATCCACTACATCGGGGACTCCGCCTGGTGCCCCTATGGAAACAAAGGGCCCGAAGTGATTCGGGACCGGGTTTTTTATCTCGCCGATGCCCTGCTAGAGCAGGGGGCCGAGCTGCTCGTGATCGCCTGCAACTCGGCTACGATCCATGGAGTCGGAGCATTGCGGGCGAGTTACCCGATTCCGGTGGTGGGGATGGAACCGGGGGTCAAGCCAGCGGCCGAAAAGACCCGCACTGGTGTGGTTGGGGTGCTCGCGACCGAGGCCTCGCTCGCAGGCGAAAAGTTTCACCGTCTCGTCACCGATCACGCCGAGGGAGTGAGAGTTATCACCCAGCCTTGCCCTCGTTTCGTCGAGCTGGTCGAGGCGGGAATTCTCACCGGGCCCGAGGCTGAAGCAGCAATTGATGCCGCGACTGTCCCACTGCTTTCAGCCGGAGCCGATGTCCTTGTTCTTGGCTGCACACACTACCCTTTTCTCAGACCGGTCATTGAGCAGCGCATTCCTCAGGAAGTCGCAATCATCGACACGGGTGAAGCGGTGGCAAGACGCGTTGCCGAAGTGATGCCGGAACGGGAGGAAATCGCTACCGGAGCCGCCTCGATTCAGATTGAGACGACTGGAAGTCTTGAGGAGCTCGATCGCGTCCTCCCGATTCTGATTCCAGAAATCGTTGCCAACACTTCTGCATCTGGGCTTTAATCGCCCGATGCGCCTCTTCTCACTGTTGCTCTGCCTCGGGGCTCTCGTCTGTGCCAACGCCGATGAGAAACCCAATTTTCTCATCATCGTTGCTGACGACTGCACCTACCACGATCTGCCAATCTACGGTGGCAGCAATGCCAAGACGCCGCATCTTGATCAACTCGCGTCTGAGGGGCTCACTTTTAATCAGGCCTATGTAGGGATGTCGATGTGTCAGCCCTGTCGGGCGGAGCTTTACAGCGGGCAGTATCCGCTGAGCAACGGATGTGCCTACAACCACTCTGCGTCGCGAACCGGGACGCGCAGTCTGCCGCATTTCCTGAGACCCCTCGGCTACCGCGTCGGCATCGCTGGAAAAGTGCACGTGAAGCCAGCCAAGGCCTTTCCTTTTGACGCCGTGGGTGGCTTCGATCCGAACTGCGTCCGGGATCCGACCGAGCCACACGACCTCGGGCCGATGGTTGATTACATCGACGAAGATTCTCCCTTCTGCCTCGTGATTGGACTGGTCGAATCACACCTTCCCTGGGTGATGGGCGATCCCTCGGATTACCCGCCGGATAAATTGGAGCTCCCTGCCTACCTACCGGATGTCCCGGCCACTCGACAGCACTACAGTCGCTATCTCGCTGAGATTACCTACCTGGATCAGCAGGTTGGTGAAATCCTGGCGGCACTTCAGAAGACTGGGGAGGCCGAGAACACGCTTGTCCTGTTCACCTCGGAGCAGGGGTCTCAATTCCCAGGATGCAAATGGACCAACTGGGACGCGGGCCTCCACACCGCCCTGATCGCGCGCTGGCCGGGGAAAGTTCGATCGGGTGAGAGAACCGACGCTCTCGTGCAGTACGCCGACATCGCCGCAACTCTGGTAGCGCTCGCCGGAGGCGAAGCGGAGCCGCAGTGGGATGGGAGCGACTTCTCAGCCGTCCTCACCGGGGGGAAAGAGACTCATCGGGAATTTGCCTTCGGGATGCACAACAACTTACCCGAAGGACCGCCCTACCCGATTCGGTCGGTGACGGACGGGCGCTTCCGCTACATTCGCAATCTGCTGCCTGATGAAATTTACATCGAGAAGCACCTCATGGGTGGAGGGCGTCTCAACAATCCTTACTGGGCCGAGTGGATGGGTGCCAATCCGATCGAGCAACCGCAGGCCTACGAGGTGATCAAGCGATACATGCGGCGTCCGGCAGAGGAGCTGTATCTCACCCTTGAAGATCGCTATGAGCAGGAGAATGTCGCCTCGGACTCAGGCTATGAGGACCAACTGACCCGCCTGCGGGCCGCCTTGGACGGCTGGATGGAGAGTGAATCGGACCCCGGGGCAGCGGTTGACACGCCCGAAGCTCTGACTGCATCGCGGAAAGGCTCACCGCTCTACGGCGCCGCCGAGTGATTAACAGAATGAATTCACCTGCTTCCCCCCATGAACCGTTCGAATTGCATTTTGCACTTTTTTTTCTATGACATGGGGACAAAACTGCTTTGAATCCCCAATACCATGAAAACATCGACCTTACGCGCTACCTTCCTAGCGTCCCTCGCCGCCGCCTTTGGGTTGGCTCACGCTGGAGATCCTCTCGTCCTCGACGACGACGTTCCGGCCCTTGTCACCCCGACACTTGATAGCCGGGCTCGCTACGAGTACGCAGATTTTCACAACGGGCTCGACGTCGCCCACGCCTTCACGCTCAGAAACCGAGTCGGGTTGCTGACCAAGAGCTTTGGAGGCATTCAGGCCTTCGCCGAGTATGAAGGCACGCTAGTTGCCGATCGCGGAGCTTACAATCCAGCAAATGGCTCAGTCATTCCTGCGCCAGCTCGTGCCGTCATCGCAGATCCCGAGTCCCACGAACTCAATCAAGCTTGGTTGAGCTATTCAGATCCGAGTGGCATTTTCTCAGTCAAGGGTGGTCGTCAGGCGATCAACCTCGACGGTCAGCGCTTCGTCGGTGGCGTTGCCTGGCGTCAGAACATGCAAACCTTCGACGCTGCCACGGTTAAGTGGAATCCAACGAGCGATATCGAGGTCTTCTACGGCTTTGTTTGGCAGGTGAACCGAATTTTTGGTTCCACTAATTTAAACCCTGTCCTAGCCGACTTCGGCGGCAACTCGCACCTCGTGAATGTAAAAATCAAAAACACACCACTTGGAGCGCTCACCACTTACGTCTATTCGCTCGACCTCGGAAGTGATACTGGCAACGACGTCTTCAGCACAAACACGATCGGTGCCTTCCTCACCGGCGAAGTCGCTGACGGCATCAAATACTACGCTGAGTATGCCTACCAGATGGATGCCTTTGAGAATCCTCGCAACTACACGGCGAGCTATGCGCACGGCTCTCTCAGCGCATCTTTGATCGATGGCGTCACAACGACCGTTGGCTTGGAGTATCTCGGATCTGACAACGGTTTTGGATTCCAGACCCCGCTCGGCACGAACCACAAGTTCAATGGTTTCGCGGATCGATTCCTCGTTACCCCAGGCACTGGTTTGTCCGATCTCTACTTCACAGCAGCGACGACACTCCCATTTGAGATCAAAGCTGCAGCGACCTACCACCACTTTTGGGACGACGGCTTTGACGTCAATATCGCTGACGAGATTGACCTAGTGATGAGCAAGTCGCTGGGTAATGGCCTCACCGTTCTCGGAAAGGCTGCCTGGTTCTTTGGGGACACTCTCAACGATACCACCCGGATCAGCATGGAGATGAACTACAAGTTCTAGTCTCCCCTTTTCTCTCCCCTACTACTTTTTCATGACCTCAACCGCCCGGCGCTCGGTATCCCTGAGCGCTGGGGGTGGGGAGATTCTGCCGATCAGATTTGATCGGTGACACCCTCCGAAACTCTCTCGGGCTGACGCCCTTCAACGCTAAGAAGCGGCGATTGAAGTTCGAGAGATTCTGAAACCCGCAATCGATCGCGATTTCAGAAACCGACTCATCCGTCTCGATGAGTTTGCGACAAGCCTCTCCGATCCTGAGTTCGGCAAGATATTGAGTCAGAGTCTTGCCTGTGTTCGATTTGAAAAATCGGCAGAAAGACTTCGGCGAAAGGTTAGCGATTCTGGATACAGACTCCAGCGTCACCTCCTCAAAACGACGTTGCTGCAGGTATCGAAGCACTCGATCGAGCCTCGAGATATCGTGCTGGCGCAGTGAGGGTGAAAACGCCGGACTGGCAAGACGTCGCCGCTCCTCTGAGTTAGCGAAATGGCTCAGTAAAGAAAGCAGATCAATCACCCTTTGCAGTGGTGTGTGATCCTCCATCTGCAGAATCATCTCGCGGGCTACGATTGCCGCATTCCCAAAAAACTCGAATCCACAGCGAGCCTCGTCGAGAAAGAGTGAGACCTCTCTCAACTCATCGCGGCCGAGGAAGTCTTCGCCGAGGGTGTCTCGTGAAAATTGGATCACCGCGAGTGAGGGGCGCTCGCTGTCACGCTCATCAGGACGACCCGAAAGAAGACAGTGAGGCACGTTGGGCCCGTTCATGATCAAGGTCCCATCGATCAGGTCTCCGATCGCATCGCCTGACAAATACTGCCCGGCGTGATCCTTGAGCGACAGGAGGATGTCGAACTCGGGGTGGTAATGGTAGACCGGCCAAATGTCGCGATCCACCTTGTAGACAAGCGCCTGCGATCCCCGCCCTGGTATCAGCTCTAGCTGTGGTTGCTCCATGATGGCATGTCGAATGAATCGGGATCTTTCCCAATCGCCGACCCTGGAGCACAAGAAAGGAGATCAAGCAGTTCTCTTCAAGACCGCTTTTGAGCGTAGGAGCTGGGACTCGACGACATTTTGGCAGATCCCAGAGAAGACCTCTTCGATGATTTGGGTGTCGTGTCGAGGATCCCAATGAATCGACCAGCGACGTCGCACCTCGCTGAAGGGCAGCCGTCGAAACTGGAGTGCTCCGGTATTGATCTCGTCGTAGGCGGTCCACGGGGTGATCAGCCCAATGCCCATCCCGATCTTCGCCATTTCCTTGATCGCCGCCATGCTCCCAACCTGCATTGTCGCTTTCAGCCGGATCCCACTGCGAGCAGTTTGCTCGTTGATAATTCGGAACGATTCGCTGTGCTCGCTGTAGAAGATGATTCGTTCTTCGACCAGATCTTCGAGGCCGATTTTTTTCTTCTTTGCAAACGGATGAAGTGGGGAAAATGCCATCTGGAGATCATCTTCAAATATTTTTTGAACTTTGAACCGATCTGACATCGGAGTCTCAAGAGCGAGCGCGAGATCGATCTCGCCGAGCTCCAACAATCTCATGAGCGGACGGGAATCCTCGGTAACTACCGAAATCTCAAACGCGGGAAAACTTTCTCGCAATTCACGGAGCACCGAGGGCAGCACATACTGACTAATCGCGACGGTCGCACCGAT
>JBCCBR010000094.1:0-9757 GCA_039033935.1 Verrucomicrobiota bacterium | reverse complement strand
GATAAAATAAAGCGAGTAGCCGAATGCGTTGCCGCCTTGGGCAAGCACCACCCCGTTCGGTTTGGCGTTCCGGACCGTTGCCGTCACGGTGAAGGCACGGCCTTCGATTTGTGGGGTGAAGTCTTCGGGCATCAGCTCTGGCTCATCTGCCTTTGGAGCAGCTGAATGAGCCGGCTTGGCAGAGGCGGGGCTCTTTTCGCCGCGCGGGTAGACACCGACTCGATTTGCCCAACTTTCCCATTTGTTAGCCATTTCCTTGACGCGTTCGGGCTGTAGGGCAGCGAGGTCCTGAGTCTCGGTCGGGTCGGCAGCGAGGTCATAGAGTTCCCACTTGCTAGAGTCGGTTCCGGCAAACATCGATACAGCCGAGCCAACTAGTTTCCACTGTCCGTTGCGGACGGCGGCATGGGTTTCGTGCTCGAAGTAGATTGGGTCTGGTCGCTCGATCGCATCGCCGCTAAACGCGGGGACCAGACTGACTCCATCGAGCGGAGGCAGGTTCTCACGATCCGGATAGTCAGCCTCCGCTAACTCAAGAAGCGTCGGAACGATATCGATGAGTTGGGCGGGGCTGCGAAACCAGTTGGCGTGGGGCTCAATTGAGGCGGGCCAGTGAGCGAAGAAGGGGGAGGCGATTCCTCCCTCGTGAGTGTAGTGCTTGTACTTTCGATAGGGCGTGCTGCCGGCATTGGCCCACGCCTCCCCGTAGCTATTGGCATCCTGCTGATTCCGACGCTTCACGTTTCGGAATTCACCACGACCGAGCAAGCCGCCCTCCTGACAAGCTCCGTTATCGGAGAGGAAAAGGATCAGCGTATTTTCATATCGTCCGCTCGTTTTGAGAGCCTCAACCAGCTTTCCGATGTTTTGGTCGACTCGGTCAACCATCGCGGCGTAGACCGCCATCTTGAGGTCCAATTCGTCGCGCTGCTCATCAGTGAGACTGGTCCAGTCGGGGATGCCAGCCGTCGTTGGCGAAAGGGAGGCATTTGCCGCAAAAAGGCCGAGTTCTTTCTGTTTCGCAAACCGAGTTTCGCGGAGCGCCTGCCAACCGGCCTGATACTGACCACGATACTTTTCTATATCATCTTCGAATGCCTGTAGCGGCCAGTGGGGCGCAGTGTAGGCAAGGTAGAGAAAGGAAGGTCGATCTGCTGCATTCTGCTCTTCTTCGAGAAACTTGATTGCGTGGTCGGTGAAAGCATCGGTCGTGTAGAATGCCTCATCGGTGGTGCTGGCTGGTTTTTCGACCGGTTCATTTCCGTTGACCATTCCCCGTGGATACTCCGGGGTGAAAAATCGAGTTGCCCCGGCGATGCATCCATAGAATTTTTCGAAGCCGCGCTGCAGTGGCCAGTCTTCTTCGTCGTGATGCCCGAGGTGCCACTTGCCGGTCATCAGGGTTGCGTAGCCTGCGTCTGATAGCATCTCGGCGATCGTGGCACAATTGTCGTTGAGATGACCCTGATAGGCAGGAGGCTCACTGCTCCCGCGTCGTGATGTCGGCGACTCGGTCATCCAGCCGATACCGGTTTCGTGAGGATGAAGTCCGGTCAAAAGCGTCGCTCGAGTCGGGCAGCAGCGGCCACTGTTGTAGAATTGGCTGAAGCGAATACCACCGGTTGCAAGACCGTCGAGATGCGGTGTTTCGATTTCGCCCCCCATGTAGCCGAGATCTGAGAAGCCGAGATCATCGACCATGATTAGGATGATGTCAGGACGATCGTCGGCCTTGGCGAAGGTTAGGGTGAGAAGAAGGAAGAGCGAGAAAAAGCGAAGTGTCTTCATGTTTAAGGTCGGCGAGTGGTTTGTGCTTCGATCTGAATTGTGAGCAGGAGTTTTTTGGGAGGATGGGCGTCCTCGGCTGTCGGCGGGGCCTGGGGTGTTTTGGGTTGAAGGTGCCAGATTCAGTATCAGGCCGGACGTCTGTAATTTTGGGGAGAGTTGGCGTAGTCAAAGTTGGTTAGAATGATTGCGCTTCGTCGGGACCAACGGTTTGGTAGGCTGGGTCCTTGGCGCGGATGATGAGCTCTTTGTTAGCCGTCTTGATCACATCAAGAGGCACAATTGTGACGCCCCGCTGATTGATGGTGTGGGCCGTTGCCGACAGGTCGGTCGTTTGGATCCCGTCGCGAGGAAGAGGAGGCACGTTGGCGTTGTAGAAAGCAGTGCACCACCAGCGACCCTGATCGTCTTGGAAAGGTGTGCCGTGGCCGAGAAAACGCCCCACGAATTTACGCTCGCTGTAGGGACCCTCAATTTGATCGGCAGTCGCGTAGTAGAGATTGTAGGAACCTCGCCGCATATTTCCGGTCGACCAGCCTGTCCCGAATAAGACATACTTGCCCTCGATTTTCATGATGAGGCAGCCTTCGTGCCCCATCTTTCCAGAAGTGCCTGGGGTGGGTTGCGGCTTGATTGCGAGCGGCTTCGCCGCAAAGCCAGAGAAGTCTGGCTTGAGGGGAGCGATTTGGGTAGCTCCCCAGATCAGATACCAGGTGCCGTCGTCGTCTTTGAAAAGAGAGGGATCGTGTTTCTTGCCGAGGTCGGCGCCGAATGGATTTGTCCATGGCCCGACCGGCTCGGGACCCGCTGAGAGGGAGAGATTAGCACCCGCGACCGGGCTTGGGCTGGTGTGCACCATCGCCCATCTTTCGAGGTGGTCGATCCAATGAAGTTCCGGGGCCCAAAGTCGCCACTGAGAGCGATCCTCTCCGCTGAAAGCTGCAGGTTCCTCTTTAGGCCAGATGCCATCGAGCAGTGTGAACGGAGTGCCTTCTTCGGTTACTGGGATCCATTCAGTAAAGTCACTGCTTTTCCAAACGCGCGCTTTCCATCCGACTAGCGAGGTCTCTCCAAGTCCGGTGTTGTAGGGGTCGTTTACCTCGCGCTGATCTCCTGGCAACGGCGTGGTCCCAGTCAGGTAATGACCTCCCTGTGGTGATCGTACGAGATAGGGATCGCGGATCCAACCACTGGTCATACGGAATGCTCGGTCGTGTGACTTAAACCTCTGGGCAATCCGCTTCGGTGGGTCGGGCGAAGGGATCACCGGAGGAGTAGCTCCGGTGTCTACCCGTGCGCCCTGGAGCATGTGAGAAAAGGTATTGGGTGCTTCGTAGTCTCCCGCCGCGGTGAGCAGGTCGCGCCCAATGGTCAGGGGATCCTGCGGTTCTTTGGGAATCAGTCCCGGTGAAGCCGCAGAGACAGGATCGAAGTCATTGACGTGAAGTGTCATTTGTTGCTCCGTCAGGGTCGCCTTGATTCGGGTCGGGCCTCCAACTGCCTCTGCCAAGACGAGGCTGGTGACCACTCCGTTAATACGGACATCGAATCGCGGGATCGAATTTCGAAAGTGGATCGCGTAGCCCTGCTCTCGACCTCCTTGTGCGAGGACGACGCCATTGACGGAATCACCATCGCGCCGATGGAGATTCAGCTCTGCGGTGATCGTGAGAGGTCGATTCGCAATCAGAGGGGAATGCTCTCGGGCGATCGCGACGGGATCCTGAGAAGGCCTTCGCGGCGATGCCTTTGGAACGGCTTCGGGATACTGGTCGAGAATCGCTCGCAGCTTGGCGACCGTGTCAGGGTCATCGGCTGCGAGATTGCGAAGCTCCAGCGGATCGGTTTGATAATCGTAAAGCTCCAGCTCAGCTGAATCGCGCGCTCCGCCCGGTCGCTTCCACTCGACCAGTCGATACCGGTCTGTGCGAATTGCTCGTCCCAGTTTTTGCTTTGGGTAAGCATGGAAAACATGATCACGAACGGTCTCGGACGGGTCGTCGAGCGATGGCTTCAGCGACAGACCATCGATCGGTTGGGGGCCTTCGGGCTCGGGCAATCCGGCAAGGGCGGCAACGGTCGGGAAAACATCGATGCTTGAGGCAAGCTGATCGCTGACGAGTCCGCTCGGGATGCCTGGGCCTGCCAGAATGATCGGGATGTGGTTGGCCTGCTCGTAGTTGGTGTGCTTTGTCCAGATCCCGAGATCACCAAGATGGAAACCATGATCGCCCCACAGAACAACGATCGTGTCTTCGGCCAGTCCGAGATCGCTGAGTGATTCTAACACCTTACCAATTTGGGCATCAACGTAGCTGGTGCTGGCGTAGTAGCCGTGGATGAGCCGACGGGCAGTGTCGTCAGTGATGGTGGCGGGGTCGCTTTTGTCAGGAACCGGGAAATAGTTGCGGATCTCCCCACCTCGCTTGCCAGCGGTCGACGGGGCGTCTTCTGGCAGCTCTGGGTTGGTCGCGAGTTCAAACTGTTCGGGCTGGTAGAGATCCCAGTAACGTTTCGGCGCCGAGAAGGGAAGGTGGGGGCGAGCGAAACCAGCAGCGATAAAGAAGGGAGTATCATCAGCCTCACGACGAGTTTT
Organism: Verrucomicrobiota bacterium; assembly: GCA_039033935.1. Classification (GTDB taxonomy): domain Bacteria; phylum Verrucomicrobiota; class Verrucomicrobiia; order Verrucomicrobiales; family DEV007; genus Arctic95D-9. The sequence goes on along the minus strand of JBCCBR010000094.1, from coordinate 5,376 downwards.
CGCGGCTTCGAGACGTCGGATCGTCTCAGTAGCGACACGACCGTCGGCGTAGGCTTCGTCTCCAACGTCAGGTGACTCAAACGCGGCCCCCCGAGGGAGTTGGTTCATTCCTCCGGGAGGAGCTGGCACGTTTTCGAACATGGCCTCCTCTCGGGTCAATTCGCCGCCGGGTTTTGAAGTCGGATCGACGTATTCGATGACTTTTTCTTTGAAATGAGGAACGGAAAACGAAGTGGGGTCACCCTGGTTCCCATGCCCGATGTGAAAGATCTTACCAAGTGACTCGGTGCGGTAGCCATGCGCGCTGAAGTGTTGTGGAAAGGTGATCGCGTCGGGGAGTGTCGCCCGCAGATTGCTGCCGAGGCCGTAAAGGCCGGTCGTAGTCGAGTGGGACCCCAGCATTAAATTGTAGCGAGAAGGGGCGCAGACGGCCTGATTGCAATACGCCTTTGCGAAGCGAGTCCCACGAGCAGCCAAGTCGTCAATGTTAGGGGTCACAGCATCAGTGTCGCCGTAGCAGCCCAAAGCGGGTTTGAGATCGTCGACGAGGATGAGGAGGACATTGGGCCGATCGGCACCGAGAATGAGTGTCTGGCAAAACAGTGTCAGGAATAAGATGAAGAGTCTCATGGGATCGAAGAGGAGGGGCGAGCGACCTAACCCTATCAGGTGCCAGACCTAACCCTGTTAGGTGTGGGACTTAACCCTGTTAGGTTTGGGGCTATACCCTGTTGAGGGGTCCTCAAAAAACCTAGCTGACCGATTCATCTTGCAAAAATCGGAGATCAGTTTTTCGAGGTCCCCTTGAGTCTTTGTTAGAAAAGACTTCGGGTCGGGGATTACTTTTTAGAAGGTTGGGTCAGATACGTGGATGGGCGGTCTTACTGAAGCGTTGTGATGCTGGCACCGTTTTCGGGCCGGGTTGTGAAGGCGTTCAGGTTGCGATTAAATTTCTGTTGGTAGAAATCGGTGAGGGTTTTGATGTAGTTATCGGCATGGACTGATTCGACGAGACTGACGGTTGATCCGCCAAACCCACCACCCGTCATGCGAGTCCCGACGAAACCGGGAGGGCTGCTTTGGTAGGCAAAGTCCACGAGGGCATCGAGTTCTTCGCAGCTGACTTCGTAATCGTAGCGAAGAGACTCGTGGCTGGCTCGCATGAGGCTTCCCAGAGCGGCGACCTCTCTCGATTCAAGCGCCTCGGTAAAGAGGCGGACCCTCTCGATTTCTGAGACGGCGTGATCGGCCCGCTTGCGAGCGGTGCCCTTTAAGTCACTGGTCAGCAAATCAGCAACCGCGACCGAGCGCCAACTGGCTTTCCCGAGTTGCTCCAGCGCGCTTTCGCACTCTCGGCGGCGCTTCCCGTATTCGCCATCAGCGAGGGCGTGTTTGACGCCAGTGTCGGCAACGACGAGTGAGAGATCTTCTGGAATCGGAATCGGGCGGTAACTTCTCTCGGCACAATCGATCAAGATCGCATGTCCGGCGAGACCGCCCCCGACGGCGAGCTGATCCATGATCCCGCAGGGAACTCCTGCAAACTTGTGCTCGGCCCGCTGACAGAGGAGGGCTCGCTCGACGATCCCGAGCTCAATCCCATGGGTGGCTTCGACAATCAGAGCGATCCCGGTTTCGAGGGCGGCGCTGCTGCTGAGTCCGGCCCCGACCGGAAGAGTCGAATCAATGGTGAGGTCGAACCCGGTCGCTTTGTGGCCGAGCTCATCATATTCAGCGACAACACCAACGATGTAGTTTTGCCACGACAGGGAAGGATCGGTTCTCGGAGTAAGGTCGCGAAGATCTACCTCGGCGATGGTCTCAGAGAGTATCGAGGCACTCACTCGAATCGTGGTGTCATTTGATCGTGGCTTCGCCGCAAAGCTGAGATGCGGCTCAATTGCTGCCGGAAGCACATAGCCGTCGAGGTAATCGATGTGCTCGCCAATGAGATTGATGCGACCGGGGGCAGTCGCCGCGATGGTTGGCGGATGACCAAAAGTAGTTGTGAATCGCTCGGCACTCAGCATCAGTCGCCGAGAGTAGTGGGTGCCGGTCGATTACCGCAAGTGGTTCCAACCGGCTTCGATGCGCCTTTTTTGTAAAAATGCGACAGGCTTTGCCGGGGATCGTCGCTGCGGGTTTTTTGGTGATAGAGGGAAGGTATTCGCGAGGCTGGGTTCTTTTGGAAATAGCTATGCCCTAGTCCGCCACGCTCTGGCAGTCGAATTACCTCTTCGGTTTGCGCATTTTCTCGGTGGGGACACCGATTAGATCGGGTCGGTATTTTTCCGGGTCAAATCTTGGGTTGGGATCGGGGGTGACGGCTCCTGTTTGTTCGAGATGCTCGGTGATGAGGCGGTCCAGGGCGGCGACTTTCTCAGGATTTTCCGATGCCAGATTATTGGTCTCGCCAATGTCAGTAGCGAGATCGTAAAGCTCCCACGAGTGGCCCTGATCCTCTCCCTGATGGAAGAAACGGATCAATTTCCAGTCACCTTGATGAACCGCGATTGCTGGTGGCGTCCAGTCTGGGACCTGAGTCTGGTGCGGGAAATAGGTGAAAATTGCTTCGCGCTGGAGAGGCTCCCCACCTAGCGCGGGAGAAAGATCGATCGCATCGACAACGTGGTCTGACGGGGGCTCGAGCCGCAGCCGAGTGGTGAGGGTCGAGAAAAAGTCGGCCGCTTGGATGATTTCGTTGCTGCGGGACCCGGGCTCGGTCAGCCCGGGCCAGGCGACAATTGCGGGGACCCGTATCCCTCCCTCCCAGATCGTCGCTTTGCCCCCTCGCAGTGGGTGATTGCTGGTCGGATAGCGGAGAGGATCTTCGATCAGATTGTAGTAGTTCCCGCCATTATCAGAGATGAAGAGGATGGCAGTGCGGTCGGCGAGGCCGGTCTCGTCCAGCGTATCGAGGACGGTGCCAATCCCATCGTCGAGCGAGTGAACCATCGCCGCATAGGTCGGAGAATTCTGCCGGTCAGTCAGGTCGATTTGGTCCTCATACTTGGCAATGAGATCTGGCTTCGCGTCGAAGGGGCCATGAACGGAGAACTGCCAGTAGTTGATGAAAAATCGCTCGTCGCGGTGCTTTTTGATAAACTCGGAAAGCTCAGAGGCAATCCGATCTTCAATGTGCTCGCCGGGCGAGTTCGCTTTGAAATGGCTGAACTTCCACGGAGCGACATAGCTCCCGGCAGGGCCAGGACCAGGGTGGTGGGGGATGTCGATTTCAAAGCCGTGCTGCAGCGGGCTAAATGGGTCCGGGCCGAGATGCCATTTTCCGAAGTGAGCGGTCCGGTAGTCGGCAGATCGGAAAAGGCGACCCAGGGTAGTGAACTCTGGATCGAGCCGAGTGGCAGATTGTGGAATGATAGCTTTGCGATCGGGAGGCGCGTTTTTACCCGGGGTGGCGCGTAGCCTTTCGTCCTTGGTGTGGTGCTGGGGAGCGGTTGAGCCATGTCGGGAGACGCATTGGCCCGTCAGCAGACTGGCACGGGTCGGGGAGCAGAGAGGGCTGTTGGAGTAGGCTCGGGAAAAGGTCATGCCCCGCGCGGCGAGTCGCTCGAGATTTGGTGTCTGGTAAAGCTGGGTATGACCGTAGAGGGTGGTGTCAGCATAGCCGAGATCGTCGGCGAGGATGACGATGACATTGGGGAGATCCGCGGTAGGCGCTGGTGCTGGGGTGGGGCTTGGCGTCACTGGGGCGGCCGCTGGCATCGGGCCTGGCGATTGATCGGGCGCTGGGGGGAGCTCTGACTTTTGCCAAACGCCATCTCCATCGAGATCTCGACGGTCAAAGGCTTTTCGAATAGATCCGATCTGGCTGGAGCGCCCTTTCAGATATTCCTCCCAGGTGACTTCGCCATCGCGATTGGCGTCGCGATTTTCAAAGATTGCCCGATCTTCGCTCGGAGTGGGTGGTTTCGGTGGGGCCTGCGCCGCGGTTTTTTTGCCGTGGAAGAACCAGTCGAAAAACTGCGCCGTCTGAATACGTTTCTTCGATCCGAGAAAGGCACCGCGGCTGGGTGGATCCAAGGTCTCGGTCCATGAATGAAGACGGGCGCGGAGGCGGGCCGCGATTTCGGCTTCCGTGGTGAGAAGATTGTCTTTCTCAGCAATGTCGTCAGCGAGATGAAAGAGGTATTCCCGCTCTTGAGCCTGAATCAGTTTCCAATCGCCTTGGCGGATCGCTGCCTGGTCAATCCAGCGCCAGAAGAGGGTCTCGTGCGGGGAGGGTGCTTTGTCAGGATTCTGAAGAACCGGAATGAGATTGACCCCGTCGAGCTTCGGATCTGGATCGAGCCCTGCTAGAGCAACTGCGGTAGCGGCGACATCGAGAGAGATTACCGGTCTTTCATAAACGAGGCCACTGGGCAGGGTGCCAGGCCACGAGGCGAGAAAGGGCACGCGAATACCGCCTTCGCTGAGCATGCCTTTCTCGCCGTTGAGAGGATCGTTGATTGATCCATCCCAACCCGGGCCGCCGCCCGGCTCGTCGAGTTTGTGCATTTTGATGGGAGCTCCATTATCGCCGATGAACCAGATCAGGGTGTCCTCGAGAATTCCAAGCTCGCGGAGCGTTTCTGTAATCCGACCGACGCCGTCGTCCATCGCCGAGATCATAGCGAGAGCCTGGCGACGGCGCTGGGGCATCTCACCCGGAAATCGATCGAGGTATTTGGGCGTCGCATCGAGGGGTACGTGGGGGGCTCGGTAGGCGAGGTAGAAAAAGAATGGGTCTTCGTGGCTCTGGTTGATAAACTTCACCGCCGCCTCGCTGCAGGCATCGATGTGATAGAGGGCATCGAGTGATTCGGTAAGAGCAGCAGCAGTGCTCTCTTCCTTCCCAAATCGAGCCGTGCCGGGGCGGGCGCTGTTGCGGGCGTAGACCCAGTCAAAACCGTGGGTGTGGATGCCGTCGACCGGTCCGAGATGCCATTTCCCGGCCATGCCACAGCGATAGCCCGCCGGTCTGAGTCGCTCCGCGATCGTGAGTGACTGGTTAAAACCGGCGAGTCCCTCCGGAGTCTTCCCTTCGGTATTGGACTCGAGCCCGAATCGGTTTTGATAGGTGCCGGTGAGAATGCCACCCCGCGAAGGCACGCACTGTGGCGAGGTGATGTAGCCATCGGTGAAGCGAACTCCGTTCTCAGCGAGGGCGTCGATGTGGGGTGTTTTGAGATCGCTTTCGAGACCTTGGCAACCGAGATCGGGGCAAATATGCATGCATATTTGCGATGAGGCTGGCGATGAAGTTGGCGTTGGCGAAGAAGGCCAGATCTATTTCGGTGGTACCGCGCCGCCAAATTATCACAACGCGCCAGATAAGAATAAAGGCGCGCTCAATCCAAAGCATGCGGATTGGTCGTC
>JBCCBR010000093.1:0-9759 GCA_039033935.1 Verrucomicrobiota bacterium | reverse complement strand
TGGCACCGCCTTCGAGACAAACACCAACGTCGCCCTCGAAGACGATCGTTCGGGTGCTGCTGCCGACGCGAGCATCGACACCAATCAGCTCGGTGGTCTGATTGAGCTGAAGCCCTTTGGAGGCGAGCTCGACACCCGAATCGCTGACTGGCCGGATCAGCGCGAGCCCCTCTTCTATCTCAGCGGTGGCGTCTGCGCTCAGCTCAAATTTGGCTGGCCCTTCGATGATCAACTCGTCGCCCCGGTCGAGAGTCACCGTGATCAGTCCTTCAGTCAGCTCGTATTCACCGGCGGTGAGTTTTCCGGCAGCATCTGGTCTCGCACCATTGCCCCAGGTCGCGTTGCTCGTCGTTTTAGAAATGGATGCGACGAGTTGACCGCTTGAACGGGAAGTCACGAAATCCACGGCAACCGTGGCGGCGATAAAAGCACCGAGAGCGATTGCAGCCGCCGCGCTGCCCAAAATCGCGACGGTCTTTGCAGATGACCTGAGAGATGCATCGGCAAAATCAATCACGTTGTCAGCGGACTCGGTCTGATGGGAGACGATCTCGCGCTCAAGTCGATCGGTAAAATTGTCCAGGAATTGATCCTCTCCTGCCTCAGCCCACATCCTAGTCTCGAGCGATTTGAGAAAGGAATCCGTGCTCCGGCTTTCGGACACGGCTTGGCGGAGCCAATCGTCAAACTCGAGGTCGGCTACTAGGTCGTCCGCATTCTCGGGAAAGGACTGATATTCCAGGGCCAATCGATCCGCTTCGAAGCGAGTCGCGCAGCCGTTTGCAACCCGACGACGGATCTCGTCACTGGGTTGCGCGTAGCTTTCGAGGTTGGACCAGAACGTGGCCTCGATATTTTCGTTTATCTCACGAAAGACGGCCCGGAGTTCTTCGCTGAACATCAATTCGTCGCGCAGGAGGCTGGTGAGAGATGGATTGCTGTCCAGCGCTTTGGCGAGTTTTTCAATGTCTGCGGTGGTCGCATCACCTGCCACAAAACGAGCGATCTCTTCGGGTGGATTCGATGAGTTCATGAGGTGGCTGGACTGGGGGTGCTGGTTTCAAGGCGTTGCTCCATGCATTTTCGCAGCGCAGTGCGGAGCCTTTCGAGCGCCTTGCGGATTGCGGGCGGCTTCATCTCGAGCTGAGCCGCGATTTCCTGAGCGGAGGACTCGTCTTCGTATCGCAGCCTCAGCATTTGGAGGCTTTTTTCAGGGAGGTTCTCGACACACTCTTTCAGTGCTTTGACTCGGGCGACTCCACGATCCCCGAGCTCTTCTGGCTCGTCTGCCCCGGCCGAGCTGGTTGAGACGAGCACGTCGGTAAGATTGTCCGAGAGGATTCGCTTGCGGCGAGCGTCCTTGCGTCGCTCGTTGATGACCAGATTTCTGGCGATACCTCGGAGCCAGGCTCCAAAATCGCGAGACCGATCAAATTCATCGAGTCGATTGTAAGCGACGATAAAGGCCTCCTGAGCGACGTCGTCGACCCAGAGCGGATCGACCCCGAGAGCACGCACAAAACCGCGAAGGCTGGCGTGGTGCTCGCGAACCTGATCGATAAAAAGCTCACGCGATGAGACGTCCATCAAAGTAGTTTGTTTTTGGAATGGCAATTGTGACAAAACACGAGCCGAATTTCGATGCTAAATTGGCCGCTCGCATTCACCTGCATGCTACTTTCGAAGTTACTTCAGACCGTCTTGACATCCCTGCATAATAAATCGAGAATCTCCGCCCGACTCGTCCGAGTCGCGGCCCACAAAATGCCGGAGTAGCTCAGGGGTAGAGCAATTCATTCGTAATGAATAGGTCGTCGGTTCAAATCCGACCTTCGGCTGGGAATTTTGACCCGATCAGCGGCAGAGCCTATCGGGCGTCATCCGATCCGGGAAGCGAGCGCATCGCCCGTGTTACCGACGCTGCTACGGGATTGACGGAGTCCGGGCTGATTGGCGCTGTATCTGGTCGAGGCTCTTCCTTGATTCGAAGGGCTTCACCGATGCCGATGAGTTCGATAAATCGAACTGGGGTAACTCCTCCAAGTAGGATCTCGTCTCCGGGATGCAGTTCGGCGAACGCTTCGCTGACTTCATGCCCATTGAGACGAGTCCCATTGGTAGATCCGAGGTCGCGGATGGCGAAATGCCCTGCCGAGTTGCGCTTGATCTCGCAGTGACGACCGGAGACAGAGTCGATCGGTAGATCGAGTTCGTTGCGGGAGCCTCGGCCTACCTGAATGCGATCGCCGTCGAGGGCATAGTAGTTGATTCCGATGTCGGAGCGTGAGATGACCAGGCCATAGCGACGTTTCGACATGGTCGGGATTGAAACGGGGCCAATCGTTGATGTCAAGGCAACCCTCGATTCCTCAGCTGCCAGGGCACTATGGAACGGCCGTTAAGCGCACTTTCAGATCCCATCGCGGCGTCGAAAGCGAACCCAGCCCAAAGTCTCCAGCCAAATGCACGGGATCAATGCGCCCATCAAAATCAGGGTGAGATGCCAGTAGCCAAACGTGATTTCGAACAGCGGAGGGTGCCAACGGGTTGAAATCTTGGCAGGACTCAGGTCAAACCTACCTCTTGCGTTGCGCTGCCGGTAGAAGGTGCGCGGGCCACGAATCGGTCTTGGATCGGCTATGAGGCTGAGACGGCAGAGTGACGACGCTGAAAAGACCTCGAGAGTGCCTGCCCCCAGAAAGATTTGATGGCGCTCAGAATATCGGCTGCTGTGCCACCAGATTGCGAGCGTAACGATGAGAAGAGAAAGGATGATGGTCGATGCCAGAAACCTCCTCAATCGGGTACCGATCGAGACGGATTTCCTCATGTCGCAAGCTTTACTATTTGGGTATCAATTGCACTTTCCGGTCACAAATGCTGCCTTGCAAGTCAACGACCTGCGTGATCGACTGGTTCGACGTCAATTTTTCCAAGTCCTCTGATCGGATCTTTCTAAGCCTTCCAACCACTCACTGATATGTCACAAGATCTCACCTCCTTACAGAACGATCTCGCTGCCGACCCGGCTGACTGGGCGAAACGACGGGCGCTGGTAGAGGCTCTGGCCGCTGCTGGCAACCAAGATTCGGCGGTTGCAGTTGTGAATGAAGGTCACGCTATCCCGCAGGAGCCAGGGCCGTGGCTCGATGCAGCTAAGTCTTACGCGGCGGTTGGCGCTTTTGAGCAGGCACAAAGCCTGACTGCGACCGCCCTGCAGATCGATCCTTCATTCCAGCCGGCGCTCGATTATTCTGCTCAAATGACTCCGGCCGTAGCGGTCGTGGTTGAGGAGGAAGAGGCTGAAGTAGCAGTTCTCGCCGATGAGGAGGAATCTGCTCCGGCGGCTGCCATTGCCATTCCGACTGGCGATGATGACCCGATTGCTCTTCCTCAGGTATCGCACTCCTCCGCCGAGCTCGACGCTCTTCATGAGGCTGAGGAAGAAGTCAAACGCCGCCGTGAGGCAGGCATTCGCCGCGACAAAATTAACTCGGTCCTGGTCACTCTCGTTATCTATGTGGGTATTTTTGCCCTGTTGATTTTCTGGACGACGAAAATCCCGCCAGCAGTTCCTCCGCAGATCGTCGCATCGACGCTGACCGAGCAGCCGACCGACGAGATGGAGCAAAAGAAGATGGAGCGCCCTACGCTGAAGCCGACCACGGCGGTGAGCACCGCCTCGGTTGACATCGTTTCCGCTTCGACTGTTTCAAACATTTCGCTCTCGAGTCTCGACACCCCTGTTTCGGACGTGGCGGTGACGCAATCGATGACGTTTGCACCATCGATGAGCATGGGCATGCCAAGCTCCTCGGCTTCGAAGATGATGTTTGGGCAACCGCTCGAAGGCGATGTTCTCGGTGTCATCTTGGACGTCTCCGGATCTATGGCTGAATACCTTCCGCATGTTGTCCGCGAGGTTGATAAAAACTTCAAAGACTCGCCGATCGTCTACGTTCGTGACGTGGTGATCCGTCCTCAGGGCCGCCCTGGGGATGAGGAAGAGGTCCGACTGATCGTCCCTGAGGAGGTCACATCCCATTACAAAGATCCTTCGACCGGGGCTCGTTACCACAGCCCCTATTGGTTCCTGTGGAATGATCTGCCGCGAAAAGCGCCTCAGCGCTATGTCGACAGGCTCATTGAGACCTTCAAGACTCGTCCCAACCAGTTCCTAACCGTCGGGCGCCATAATCACAGCCGGGTCGCCTCAGCCTTTAACTTCCTGGTCGAGCAGAAAGTCGATTCGATCTACCTCTTCTCCGATTTTGAGGATTTTGTCGATGAGGACTACGCTCTGGAAATTGGCCAGATGGTTGGACGGAAACGCATCCGCGTTTACATCCAGCCCGCGTCGAAAGTCACCGAGTTCCTTGGGACGATGACCACTAAGATCGCGAATCGCACGCGCGGTCGCCAGCTTCCGCCATTGACCTCAATCATTAACTCGGGTGATGAAGAGACCAAGTTGACATCGCTTTTGCCAGAGCGGGAAGAGGCACCCGACATGTCGAAAATCAACGTCACCCTCGCTACTCCTCGAGCGGAGATGGTCCAATCCGATTTTTACTCGACCAAGCCGGGTAAGGACTGGTTTGAGATCCATCGTCTGAGCGAGCCGGAATACGACGCGGTTTTCTACGGGCCCGAGGCTCGAGCTCACATTTATCTGAAGGACGCCAATGGGCAGTACATCCAGAATCCGATCAGTTTCCGCTACCATGCTTGGAAAGAGATCGAAGATGCACCCGACCCGCGGTTCCGTCATCGAGCGCGGAAGTTTTTGCGGCTCGAAGAGGATCCGACCTTCGATGGCAAAGAGATTGTCTGGCGCATGGTGTTGGAAGACGATTTCAAATTCAGGGTTCACCTCTATCTCGATCGCAAGGGCATGAATGCGACCTATGTCTGCGACGTCCTTGAAGACACGCCTTACCAGAGCAACCAGATCCATTTCAGAATCCCGAGGTTGAGCCACGAGCGGGAAGATCGCTACTACGCCTATGATTTTCCAAACACGGGCTTGTTGCTGGATGAGGTCAGGCTGGCGGTTTCGCAAAACCAAGTCATTTTCAATCTTCCACGACAAGATCGTGATCGTTTTGCGAAGCAGTGGGCGCAGCTCGGATTTGAGCCTGGCTACAATACAAGGATGTATCACGAGCTGATCCGCCGAATTCCGAACGGTATTCGGGATGTGAAAATTGAGGGTCCCAGCTTTGGTCCTCGAGTTGTTCACCTGCGGACCACGGCGAGTAAAATCCTGCTGAACGGCTGGTCTCATCGTCCTGACATCGAGCCATGGGAGGGATTCTCAGCTGCGCTCAATCGTCCACTCGATCGTCGTGAGCGCTTCACCAAAACTGAGGGTGTTGCGATCATGATCGAGTAGGTGGGTGACGCGGGTAGGAAAACCCGCGCTCCATAGAGAGAAAGGCTCAGACTTTCCTGGGGAGGGCGGGTTTTCCAACCCGCCACCGACTCGCTCCACGAAGCAACGCGGGTAAGAAAACCCGCGCTCCATAGAGGAGAAAGGCCCACACTTTCCTGGGGAGGGCGGGTTTTCCAACCCGCCACCACCTCGTTTGGCGAAGCAACGCGGGTAGGAAAACCCGCGCTCCATAGAGAGAAACGCTCAGCTGTCTCGGCGGATCTCTGAGCCTTCGAAGTAAACCCGAATCCGAAAAGTCGTGTTCGGTCGGAACTCGATCTCACCGGTTTCGAGATTGACCCGTTCAGCAACTCTCCCGAGCTGCTTGTCGACCACTGCGTGAAAGCCGCGGTCGGAGAAAATGTCGATCAACATGCTTAGCGCAAGTGGATCTCCAAGCACTTCATCTTCGCTATTAACAACCGCGCGTCCGCTGATTGCGTGGCGTTCAATAATCGGGATGAACTTTTCCTGAATCAAGTCGACGACCTGTTCGAATAGGTCGCCGCGCTCGCGGACGTAGCGATCAAGGCGGCGAACCAGTTCCTGTCTGGCGTGAACCACCAGTTCGCTCGCCAGCGGAATATCGCGAATCGCTTCGAAGGTGGAAGGCTCCAGCTCGAGCGAACTCTGGTAGTGCAACTCGCGGAGTATGTTATCCTCAACGTCAGTGATCGAACCTTGCGCGTTGATCAGGTGGTAAAAGAAATTCTGGCGCAGAGATTGCAAGGCATCCCAGGTGCTCTCCTTAAACACTCGGTATCGCTTTTTAGCAGCCTCGATATCAAGATCGGTCGCCCGAAGCTCGATCTTTTCGCCGAGGCCAGTCGCGTCGACTTCGGCGTTGTGGATCTCCGCCTCGCGACCTCGCTTGAGCTGCCGCTCCACCGAGGTCTTCTCATCGATGTAAAGCACCATCACGTGGATGGTCGGTCTTCGGAAATGGAGCGCGAGACTGGTTTGCGAAAAACTGCGGTGAAGGCCTCGTATTTTCTCCACCAGCAGTTTGGTGCATTCGACTTGGATCCGCGTCCTCGGAAAGCCGTCGAGCACGGCACCATCGCGAAACTCGGGTTCGAGTAACTTGCGGAGGAGAATTCCCATCACCTCGCGATCTCCGACCAGCATCCCTTGATCTTTGAGCGCTTTTGCCTCCGCTGAATCGAGCAGCGAGCTCACCACAATCGGAGGGCAGGTAAACCCTCGCGCCTTCATGATGAACTCGGTGTTGGTGCCTTTACCGGCACCAGGTGCCCCTCAGAGGAGAATGATCTCTTTGGGGAAACGGAGATACTCTCGCCCGTAGTCTTCTTCGAGACGAGACCAGACCGAGTTAAAAATGACCCGGGCATCTTTGATATCGACGTCTTCGAGAGGACCGGGTGGAGTATCAAGCGCTTCGCTCATTCAGATGATCAGAGAGACCGGCAGTGACGGTCGAGGTCTGGGTCACCGCAAGCGGAAATCAGATCACTTCACCGGCAGCCACTGCACAGCGTCGATGATGACATGGCCATCGGTGTCCTTGTTTGAGATCTTTACGACTGCCTCTTCCTCAGCATCAAAAGTAAACGTGCCAATCGTCCAGAAGGGAGCTGTCTCTGGCTTCGCCCGCTGGTCGAGCAGGACGATGCTATCGCCCTCGCTATGGGTCACTGAGATGGGGACATTTGAGGCGCGGTTGCCATTTGGCGAGTAGGCGATGGCGACCTGATATTGGCCGCTTGCAGGGAGTTGAGTGCGAAAGGTCGCGGAACTGGTCCCCTTGCCAGCATTATCATCGTGTTGATAGCCGAAGGCGACGTAGCCACCGACTGAGGCGCTCGATCTCCAAATCCCTTCGCGCTCCGCCTTGAGGTCATCGACCACGATTCCATCGAGATCCGAGAGCTCGATCCCTTTTGATCCGACTGGTCCGTCAAATTCGAGGATCTGACCATCAGCGAGGAGGCGCTCCCGCAAAGTATCGTAATCAACCTCTTGGACACTTTTGTCATTCTCAATCGCCATCACTGCAGCAGTCGCGGCGCTCTGGCCGAGGATCATGAAAACAGGCTCCATGCGGATCGAGCCAAAGGCAATGTGTGTGCTCGATACACAAACCGGCACGAGCAAATTGGTGCACTGCTCAGCTCGTGGAATCAGCGCCCCATAGGCGATCTCGTAGGGGCCACGGGTTGAGACCCCGATATCGCCCTCGTTCTGGACATGACCATTCTCATCGATATGCCGTTGGACGTTGTGCGAGTCGATTGTGTAAGAGCCCATTCCGACTGAGTCCGGCGTCGGCTTCACTTTGCGCAGCTCGTTTTCGGTCATCACAAAAGCCCCTTTCATCCGGCGTGCTTCGCGGATGTAGAGCTGATGCGACCAGCCTCCCGTGGCTTGGAACTCGTCCTTGGGGAGACCCCAGCGATTCATCTCTGCCTGGACGTCTGCGGGAACTCGCGGATCAGTTGCGATGAAGTAGAGCAGACCTTTCTGATAGGTCTCGTGCTCGGCGATGATTTCGCGCCGCTCTTCGTAAGAGGCCTCGGGGTAATCCCAGTTGTAGCCGATGTTATCAAAGCTGAATGGCCCGTGATTGTTGGTGTCGGTCTTGCGGTTAGGAATGGGGTCAAATTTGTTGAAAACCTGCATCCCCCAGCCCGCTTCAAAGCAGCGGATGAGTAGTTCATACTGATCGGGGTCGTAACCGTCCGGTGCTGTGAAAGGGATGCGATTCTCCGGGTGATCGGTCAGGCACATCCGAAAGCAGTAGGCCTGAACGCGAGCATCGGCCGAGCCGTATTCACCCGGAGGATCGGGGCTGATACGGGGCAGCAGGCCACTCTCAGGGTCACCCGGAATGCGATAAGGGCTGACCGGACTATTCAGCAATTGGAAATGATGATTGTGGTGATCAACCCCGGTCTGCACGCCATTCCAGTTTTCCTCAAATTCCGCATTCGCTTCCCTCCCAACATGGTAATCGACTCCCGCCGCAGCGATGAGATCACCTTCGTAGGTCGTGTCGAGAAACATCTTCCCCCGAAACGTTTTTCCCGAGAGGGTCGTGATCGCGACGATGTCGCTGCCCGACATTTTGACTCCCTCTTCTCGGTCGAGCCATTCGTCACGAAAGACCGGTATCTCGAACTCCGAGATGTAGTCTTCAAAAACTTTCTCCGCTACACTCGGCTCGAAAATCCACATCGTTTTCTTATCGCCGTCGATTGCCGGAGTGCCTTGACCTTTGTTTCCGTAGTCAGCGAGATCCTGCCAGTCCCACGATTCATCGCGATCATATTCTTTCCAGATGCGATGATAGAAATCCCGGGAAAGCCCACCGATCACCGCCTTGTTTCCGGTGTCGGTCCAGCCCAGACCGCCACTACTAAGGCCGCCGAGGATGGTATCGGGACAGACGATCGCGACAGTCTTGCCCATCTCTTTCACTTGGACCGCAGCTGTGACCGCCGCGGAGGTTCCACCATAGACGATCACGTCATACTCGTGATGATCGTCCGCTGAGAGTAGTCCAACGACTGCGAACCCAGTCGCAAGCAGGATGAGTGACTTCGATTTCAACTTCATAGAAACGAGCATAAACACGGGCTGCCGCACTGTGCCTAGTTGTTTTGCGGCGCAAAGATGGAAACTTGTCACCATGGAGCTCAATCGAAATGTCCTAGGCGAGGAATTGGTCCCTTGCAGTATTCAACCTCTGACAGGTTTTTACCGGACCGGTCACTGTCAGGTCGGGCCCGAAGACACTGGCTGCCACGCCGTCTGCTGCGAAGTCACCGAAGAGTTTCTTCAATTTTCGAGAGCGAATGGGAATGATCTCATCACGCCAATGCCGGTCTATGGATTTCCGGGGCTGAAACCGGGAGATCGCTGGTGCGTCTGTGCGGGGCGTTGGAAGGAAGCGCTCGATGCCGGTGCCGCCTGCCCGGTGATTCTCGAAGCGACCAGTGAGGCTGCGCTCGACTATGTCTCTCGCTCCATCCTCGAAGAGTACGCGCTGATCGAGACCGACGATTGAACCAGAGACTCACCGCCGCAGTTTGATCTCGACCGGCTCCATCCGCGGGGAGATCACCACCACGATTGGCTCGCTGGAATCGGGACTGATTTCTCGAAAGACGGCTGCCTCATCTTTTAGTTCGCCGGTTGATTCCCAGGTGCTCGCTTCTATTGAGATCGTGGTCTTTCCGACAAGAGGTCCTGTTTCCTGAGCAAGTGCAAACTTACCGTTTCGGATTCGTCCCGAAACGATCGGCATCGCTGAGTCTTCCGGGTGAAAAGCGATCACGCCCCAGCTGACTGGGATCCCATCGAGC
>JBCCBR010000092.1:0-9765 GCA_039033935.1 Verrucomicrobiota bacterium | reverse complement strand
TCGACTTCGGTCAGCTCGCGGATTGCCTGCTCGAGCGGCTCGGTCACCTCTTTCTCGACCTGTAAGGTGGTTCGGCCAGGGTAGGGCGTCAGGACATTGGCAGTGCGAATCGTGAACTCGGGATACTCCCTCCGACCGATGCTCAGATAGGTCGTGATCCCAACCAGCAAAACAGCTCCATACAGCACCAGAGTGGTGCGACTGTTGTTGAGAGCGATAGCGCAGGGATTCATGGCGTGGACTCAAAGCCGTTTATTCACTGGCACTCTCTTCTGCGGCACTGGCGCTCTCCCCGGTCAGGGTGACCGCCTCGCCCGGCATCAGGCTGTTGGCCCCACGGGAGACGATTAACTCACCCTCATTGAGCTGATCGAGGATCGCGATCTTGCCGTCGGGTCGGAGCCCTCCGAGTTTAACGAAGCGCTGGGCGACCTCGCCCTGGTCATCACCCGTCCGGGTGATGGTCCAGACATATTTTTTCCCTTCAGGATCGGTCACCACTGCTGAGGCCGGGATCGCGACTGATTTCCCCTCGGGTGCGGGAATGAAAATGCTGGCCTCTCCATCGAGACCTTCGCGGATGCGAGGATCTTCCGAGTTGAGGGTCAGGGTCACCGGGTAGGTCGTGTTTTCAGATGCCTGCGGGGAAATCGAGTCAATCCGCGCTTCAAAAACTTCGTCCGGAATACTGCCGATCGACACCTCGCAGGTCTGCCCGACTTCAAGGGTATCGATCGCCCGAGCCGGAACTCCAATCACGAATTCCATCCCCGACTCCCCCTGGATCGTCATGACGGGCTGGCCGAGACTGGCCATGGTCTGCGCATCGATCATGACCGAGCCGATCACTCCGGGATATGGCATCCGCAGGGTCGAGTCGGTGATCCGTTTCTGGGCGGTTTTGAAATTGGACGAGGCCGATTGCTCCGCTGAGATCGCCGCTTCAAGCTGACTGCGAGGTGCATTGCCCGTTTCGAAGAGTTGCTGGGTCCGCCGCAGGTTTTGCTGAGCCTCCGTTTGCTGAGCTCGGGCGGCGTTGAGCTGGTTTTCGTATTCGGTCGTGTCGAGCCGGGCTAAGACGTCCCCGGCTGCGTAGCTTTCGCCCTCCTTCGCAATCACTTCGATGACTCGCCCACTCACCTCGAAGGCGATCCCGGCTCCCGAAGCCGAATCGACGAGGCCCGAAAAGCTGCGCCGGACCACGTCGCTTGCCGCCGGCACCTCATATGTGATCACCGGACGCGGCTTCCTCGGCACGGCTGCCTCTTCTTGCTTCTGGCACGAGACCACCGCGATCGCTCCGGGGAGGAAGACTCCGACAAGCAAGGGACGGAGAGAAAGTATCTTCTCTGGATTCATGGTTGTTTCTGAAAAATCTGTCGCAGGATGCCACCAGACTTCTTCCGCGGAGATTCCGCCGAAGGCACTGATTCGATCGGCTCCGCTCGAAGCGGCGGAGGCGAGGCCGGACCGCGCGGTTGTTGTTTCTTTTTGGAAAAAAGACCTGGCGGCGGCACCTCCTCACCGGCGGCAACGATCGCAGCAGCGGCGCGGCGGTCGACATCGGGATCGACCTGGGGCGGGCGGACGACCTCAGGGACTTCTAGGACCTGCCGCCGCATGTAGGTCCCCAGCATGTTCTCCCAGGCGTGTTTTTCGTGCTCTGATTTCTCAAACTCGAACCACGCCACCGCTCGCTGCATGCGGACCACTTCGCTGAGATAGGCATAGACCGCGAGAGCCTCCTGCTGCCGCTGACCGAGCAATGCCGCCTGAGCATCGAGCAGGTCGAGGATGCTGGCAGCACCCTGAGAATATTTGTCGCGAATCGCGTCGTAATTTTTCCGGGCCGCCTCAAGAGCGCGCCGACTCAGGCGGATGTTAGGCTGCTCCGAGGCGAGGCCAAACAGTGCCGAGAGAGCCCGCTGCTCGATGAACTGGAGGGCCTGCTCGCGTTGTGCCTCGAGCTGTCGCACGACGGCCTTTTGGCCAACGAATTCCGCTTTGCGGAGACCTCCTTCGTAGATCGGAAAACTCAGCGCGATACCACCGGAGACCTCCCCCTGAGTCGTGTAATCAATCAGCTCAGTGCCCTGACCGATGCGATCCAGTCCAAAAAATCCGGAAACTTCCGGCAGGAAAAAGCTGCGCTCGACTCGTTTCAGCAGGATGCCCTGAGCGGCGAGCCCGTAGTCAAACGAAGCCAGCTCTGGCGAAGCCGGTTCTGCGGTCTCTTTGAGAAACTCGCCGAAGCGATCGACATCATCGGCGTTGTTGAGGTAGCGCCTCAGGATGTCGTTCATGAAGTAGGTGTCGCCATCACTCAGCTCGATGTCCTCGAAGCTCCAGCGCTTGTTGCGCGGCTGACCGAGTATGCGATTCAGCTCGATCCGAGCCTGCTCCCGATCGGCCTCGAAGAGGAAGACATCGGCCCGATTGGCGGCGGCATCCTGCTCCCATCGGAAGGTCTCAGTCTGCTCCACCGCACCGATCGAGACACGGAGTTTGGCGAGCTGCAGATTGTTTTCGGAGAGACGCAGGTTGTCGCGCTGGATTTCGGTAAGCGCGGCTGCGGTGAGGTAATTCAGAAAGGCAATCCCGGCAGACTCCATTGCGTCGAGCTGAAAGGATCGAATCGATAACCTCTCCGCCCCCACCTTTTCCCGTGCCGCTCCGAGATTGCTGCGAATGTCGTTATTGAACAGGCTCTGGCGCAGCTGCACCCCGTAGGCACCCGCGCTGAGGCGATCCGGTGTGGTGATTGTGTTGATCCGATCGGAGTAGTCGATCGCAGTTTGCTCAAGGTTGAGATTGACGGTGGGACGCTGAAACGAGCGCGCTTCGCCGAGGTTACCATTCGCAATCTCCAGTTGCTCGCGCTGGATGATGACATCGGCATTGCCATCGCGAGCCAGCCGCATCGCTTTCTCGAGAGTGAGTGATTCGCCGATGTTGACCTCGCGTCCGTTGAGGAAGTTCGCTGTCAGGATCGTCTCGTAATCGGGAGACCACCCGGCTCTCTTCGCGGTTGCCAGATTGAGCGTGAGCCGATCCTCCACTGGGAGATACACCGGCAGCGACGCCGGATCGATTCCCAGCAGGATCTGGTGCGAGTTGAGCGCAGCCCGCTTTGCGATCGCATCGCTGCTGTCAGGTGCCTGCCCAGCAAGCGCACCCAGCGCGACGTCAGCGACACCGCGCATGCTGAAGGTGAGCAGACCGCGATCTGCCATCGCTTCAAAGAGGCGCTTCCGTGCCGGCGGCGCGAGCTGTGGCAGGATCGAGACATAGACCGCTTTCGCCGCCGGAGGAATCGAGCCGAGGATACCTCCGACCGAATTACCGACCGGGATCAGCCGGATGTCGATCTGATATTTTCTCTCAATCGCCGTCTGCGTTTCGCGGACTTCGGCAGGCGAGAGATCCTGAAACAGTCTTCGGTCGACTACCGCATAAATCGTTCTCACTCCCACTAACGATTTGAAGGCGTCAAAGTCGGCCGAAAGCCGCTGCGGATTGGCGATAAAGGTGTAGTTGGGAACCTCCGAGGTTCCTTCCGCCGAGATCAGCGATTCGAGCTGCTCGCTGAACTCGACCGCACCACCGAGAATCGGGCGCACCCGCTTTTCCGCCTCCATCGCGAGGGCAAGACGAGTGCTGGTGTAGCCAGCCGCCAGCACGAGGTCGGTTTCGGGATCAGCCACCGCATCTTCGAGAGCCGATTCGATTCGAACCGAGTCACCATCCCCCTCAACCTCGCTGAACTCGACGTCATAAACACCCTCGCTCAGAGTTTCGAGCTCCCTGCGGGTCCGCTCAACGAAGCCGTCGAAATACCAAGAGGGAGTCCCTCTTACGATGACTACCTTTCGCTGCGGAACTGCAGCTGGGTCATCAATATCCTGCCCAACGGCCTCTCCGAAAATGGAGAGACAGAAAGCAAGGCCGCAGGCAGCCACAGCCCTGGGTGGAAAAATCGTCATCAATTCTGTCTGTGTCTGCGTGTCCTGACGAGCGTCCAAAAAATGACGATCTCGTCAACCAGGTAAAAGCACAAAACGCTCCACGATATCTTCGAATTCTCTTTCATAGATCATCTTCGCGAGAACGCTCCTGCTGGAGTATGCCGATCAACACCGCCACCAGCACCGCGAGGTAGATCGTGCCAAAGGCTCCCTGAAATGCCGCCACGTAGCGCGCCAGGGTCCCCCGAGGCACTATGTCACCGTAACCCTGAGTCGTCTGCGTGATCAGGCTGTAGTAGAGCAGATGACGACCTTCGACCGGCGCTCCGCTCACCTGATCGATCAGTGTAGCTGGCTGAAAAATGATGATCAGCGAATAAAAAGACTCCCACAGAATCGCGATCATGAAATAGCCGACCAGAGCGGCGATGATGCGATCGAAACCGAGAGCGGGAAGGTCGGCCCGAAAATACGAACTCGTGATCTTATGAGCCGGTCGAAACGCGTGCCAGATCAGGAGAATCAACGCCATCAGCTCCACTCCAATTCCGAAGACGGCCAGGAGCACCTTCCACATCCCGGAATCGCTGGGGTCAACGAGGTCACCAATCATGGCGCAGAGGGCACCAAAACAGAGGACTCCAAAAATCCGATACCAGATCAGCCCTGCCGAGAGGCAGAGAGCAGACACCGAAATCGCGAGCGACCAGCAGAAAAAGACCAAAACCGATAGCCACGAGTCCTCAGTCAGAAAACGGAAAGGGGCAGTAGCGAGGACCAACGCGACCGCGAGCAGCATCGGAACACTGGGTAGCTGTCTGGGACTTCTGAGAGACATCAGGCTGCAATCCAAATCTTACTCCACTTCGGAGATCGGTTCATTGCTCCGGCGAAGCGGGTTGCGAAACTCTGCCGGAGTTTGTCCAGTCCACGATTTAAAGGCACGCCGAAATCCGCTTTCGTCTGAGTAGCCAAGCGACCGTGAGATCTCTTCGATTTCGAAACTGAGGTTACGAATCAACTCTTTTGCTATCGAAGATCTGATTTGTTTAATCAGATCTTTCAAAGAGGTCCCGCGCGAAGCAGCTACTCTCTGGGCATTGCGCAGGCTCATGTGAGCTGAGGAAGCCGCGGAAGAAGTATCGAAAATCCCGAGTTTCGCATTCTCTGCAATCGCTGTCTCAAGGCGATCATAATCATCTGCCTGTGCTGAGTGTCCAAGATTCCGAAGGACCTGACTGTAGTATTCATTGCAGAATTTAAAGATCTCCGAATTCGCAAAACGCAAAGGCATGTCCAGAGAACGCCCTGGGAATACGATACCGGTCTCGGCCGCGTCAAAATATACAGGACAACCAAAATAGCGCTCGTAGTCTTCTGGGGGACCGATCGCAGGGAACCGAGAAGAGACTTTGGATAGACTAACAGGCTTCGAAACGACTTCCTTGGAAATGCGCTTAAAGAGACCCAACGCAAAGAGCCCCATAAATCCAAGGTCAACATGATCGAGAGGATGCTCTACCCAAAACGTCCCCGAAGACTCCGTTTCTCTGAAACCGTGAAGCAGTCGATCAGAGGCAGTCTGCCGGTAACGGCATAGAAAGAGAATCGCTTCCCTCAGGTTTTCGGCATGTTGAACTGACTGGGAAAGCTGCTCCAAGGGCGCGCCGGAAGCCATCGTTAGAGGAAGGGCTACATCCGGCTCTCGGTCGCAAAGCGTTCTGCACAAGCGGTGGACCGCTACATCCGAAATCCTGCTTTCGGGATCCACCATGAGCACGTTCGGAAGTTCCATAACGGTTTCAATTTCCGTGCGGGATAATCCACGACTCAGCGCGAAGGCGACCGCCATCGATGCGATGCCCGCTCTTGAAGTCTGTTTCGAAACTGTTTCGTGCTGATCTGAGTGGCCCGCCATGGTGGTCTTCCCGACGTCTTTCGTAATGACTATCCCCGCGAATCGCATCGAATCGTGCCAGAAAACCTGCTTTCTTTGGATCGGGCAATCATGCGACAGCGTCTTAATTCAAGGACTCCGGAGGAGCAGTGTTGCAGGCCTCGCGAGATAATCGAGGGAATGAATCCCTCCCAAATGACCGAGGCTAAACGATGCAAACCTAACAGTCCATTGTACGTCGTGTATTGACCGGTTTATGGCGCTCATTGATCTAGCGAGATCAGGCTGGGGATTTGGCGGAGTAGCTGCAGCGCGTCAGCTCAGCGCGTCTCCGAGGTCAGTGACGACGGAGTGAAGTGCGGAGACAAGTTTATCCCCGCCCGCTGCGTGCTCTGGGCAGCCGGAGTCAAACGATCGCCGATTGAGGAATCTCTCGGCAGCGAGCTGGATCGTTCGGGACGCGTCATCGTGGCGGAGGATCTGACGATCCCCGGCCATTCCAATGTTTTCGTAATCGGGGATCAGGCGGCTGCCAAATGCGCCAAAACCGGGAAACCGATACCGGGAGTCGCCAGGGCGCGATGCAGGGTGGTGACCCCAGCGACCAGCGCGGCGGTCAACAGTAGCCAATATCGACGCGGATTCTGGCAGCGGTGACGCCCCTTCTCAGATTGCCTGGCATGGCTCCGCAACCAACGACACCGATCCAAGCCAGTTCCTCACGGTGATTTTGACACCAGAAGAGGAGGAGTGATTGCTTCCTTGAGTGCCACGATAGGACAGGCAGCAACCTGACCAGAGGAAGGCTAGAAAAACGGTTCCTCAAGGTGACGTGAACACTCGAATTCGTTAGTGACTTGTCTAAGAGACTGTTGAAACAATGAACCCGCTTGGATTCGCAGCTGATTTATCGACTGGCGAATCGATCAAAGCGTCCCATCATTCAAATCGCATTGAACCTACGCAATTTGTTATAGACTGACTTCTCGGTAATCCCAAGGCGGCGAGCGGTTTCGGCTTTATTACCATTGCTGGCTCTGAGCGTCTGGAGCAGCGCCTCGCGCTCCAGTTCCGCCAGAGGGATATTAGCGATCGAAATTCGCGAGCCCGACTCTTCCACACCACTATCGCCGACGATATCGTTGGGAAGATCAGCTTCTCGAATGACGTTGTCCTCGCAGAAGGCGCTGGAACGTTCGAGGACATTCTCGAGCTGTCGAATGTTACCCGGCCAGTCAAAACGCTGAAGCAGTTTCATCGCTTCAGGGTCGACTTGAATCGCACGATCGAGCCCGCGTTGTTCACTGATCCGGCCGAGGAAAAACTGGGTAAGACTCGCGATATCTTCGAGCCGATCCCGGAGAGCCGGCACCTCGAGAGGAATGACATTCAAGCGATAATACAGATCCTCGCGAAACTGCCTTCGTTGTACCTGGTCATCGAGATCAACGTGGGTCGCGGCGACAACCCGGATGTCAGTTGGGATTGGCTCGTTACCGCCAACGCGAAAGAATTCCCTATCTTGGAGGACGTTGAGCAACTTGGGTTGGAGGTCGAGGGGGAGGTCACCGATTTCATCGAGGAACAGAGTGCCTCCGGCTGCCATTTCAATTTTACCAATCCGTCTCTGATGAGCGCCGGTAAAGGCACCTTTCTCATGGCCAAACAGTTCCGACTCAAGCAAGTCGCGCGGCAGAGCCGGACAACTCACGGTCACGAAAGGTTCCTCGGACCGCTTGCTGCTGTAATGGATCGTCCGAGCAATTAAGCCCTTACCAACACCACTCTCTCCACGCAACATCACAGTCGAATCGAGAGAACTGATTCGTTCGATCTGTTTGATTAACTTCGCCGTCCCGTCGCTCTCGCCAATGATTCCATTGATCGGCCGCGAGGTATGAACCGATTCCCGAAGAGCTCTGTTTTCTCTCCTCAGTTGGGAAAGCTCCACTGCCTTCTGCAGGCACAAAAATAACTCATCAAGGTCAAAAGGCTTAGAGAGGTAATCGACCGCTCCAGCCTTCATCGCCTCGACTGCGTCGTCAATCTCGTCGGCTGCGGAGAGGATTACGGCGGGGATATCGGGGTGCTTTTCTCTGAGATAAGCGAGGCACTCAAACCCGTCTCCATCGGGCATCCGCAAATCGAGTAAAGCCACATCGGTGTCGCTCGAAACGATCGTTTGAAACTCCCTCCCAGAGCCAGCGATGAGGGCTTCAAAGCCCCTCCTCGCGGCGTGGTATTCGAGTAATGCACGAATCGTCTCGTCATCGTCTGCGATCGCGATTTTTAACTTCGCCCGACTAGCCACCATGGCTGGACTATCGCAGGAAAAGCGTCGCTAGAAAGAAAGAAATACTTAGAAATGCTGATGCTCCATTAATTCTAAGCAAATCCTTCAATGCATGCGAAACGTTGACGAGGCGAATTCGACCACCCGGCAGTGACTGCTGCAGCGAATCAATGAACACTGCCTCACTCCGCCGAAGTCGATTGCGTCCTTGGAAGCAGATCGGAATCACCCCGACCGGAGGCCTATTTGCGGCAGCTTCTCGGACCGAGCAGACCACTGCCCGCGTCAACGCTCTCGAACCAGAGGGCGGCATCTGGACGGGGTGCTTCTCGGGTGTTGCCCAGACTCGAAACGCGACAGGGTCGTCGAATTGCTTCACCAATTCACTCCAACCGCTCAGTCTCAGGTAAGCTCTGACCTGAGCGGAAGGGGAGAGCACGGCTGCTTGCTTTCCTGATCGAGCGGCATCCCGCAGTAACCGAGAAAGCACTTCTTCGCTTTTCGAATCCAGATTATCAAGACCGGCTAAGTCACAGGCCACCCCATTCCAATCTCCCTCCTGAGCCACCGTTTTGCTCACCAATGGCTCATGCCCCTCTTCGAAACGAGCCACGACGGTTCCAGGAAGAATGGCTCCATTGAAGAGTTTCCGCTGAGATCGGCGACGGCGTCGGTTGAAACGAAGACGTCGCAAGCCGATCCAGCCCAGCTGAGTCAGGACCGCTTTACCGAGCGCGGAGAATCCTGCAACATAACGTGGTCCAAGTCTCAAGGGGTCGGTGCCGAAGCGCCACAACCATTCGAAGCCTACCAGCTTCACCCAGCGAGGTGCTCGAGTTTGCTTTCCTGCAATGAAATCGAGACTGGCTCCAACCCCGAAACTGATTGGGACGGCGAGTCGCCTCTTATATCTGGCAATCCATTGATCCTGCTTCGGAAAACCCAAACCAACTAATAGTAGATCAGGCTTCGAATTATTAATCTCAGCAAGGTATGCCTCGTTATCCCAGTCTTCAATTTCACCAAAAGGAGGGCTGATGGATCCTGCTACTCTGACCTTGGGGTAATCGGTAGCCAAACGCGAGCGAACCTTCTCGAGAGTAGCCTCATCGGACCCAAAGAGAAACAGAGACCGCGCCTTCTCATTAGCGTCCTCTAATAATCGAGGCACAAGGTCTGACCCGGCAACCTGTTCAGGCAAGTTTCGACGGAAGATGCGGGATAACCAAAACACTGGGCGGCTATCGCAGAGCACATAATCGGCACCCCGAATAAGCTGTTTGGCCGACGATGACCCCTGAGCGCGACGGATAAAGTCGACGTTGGGCGTCAAAGCGTGACGCGTCCCTGGAAGCCCGTGGTGCTCGGAAACCGAGGAGTTGACCTCGTCGATCATCCCTTCACTGGAAATCCGGCTGAACGGAATACCAAAGAGTTCTACAGATGGATAACTCATTTTTTAAATCAGGTTGTAGTCGATTAAGCAGGTAACGCTACCAATTCGGTCAGCTCGCCTTCGACTTGATAGGTGAACCCATCCTTATAATGATAAATGTATTCTGTGGTGACGGTGTGATGATCGAGGTGAGTGCCTGAGGGAATCACGACAT